>NZ_JBEYXD010000022.1:0-120404 GCF_040644975.1 Streptomyces sp. NPDC046900
CAGTGATCACAGAGCGTCGCAACTCCATGATCACCGGGACCTGTGCCCGTTCTGTTGCCGGTGTCCCCAACCGCGCCTATCCGCGCGACCTCTTAGGCGCCAGTTGCCGCAATCCGTTCTCCAGCAGCGTGAACGCAAGTTCCGCGTCAGCCACCGCTGCCGCATAGCGTCCGTCGGCAGGCTCCCCGTACGCCAGGCGTTGGGCGTTGTCCTGTGCCAACGCCCACTGGACCGCCACGATTTGGACGGCTGCAAGCCGGGCCGTGAGCTCCGGAGTATCCGCCGTTTCATGCAACGCCTGGGCCAGTGCTCGTTCGGCGCCCGTCTTGAACCGTTCCATCCGGGTCACCAGTGAGGGCGCGTCGAGGATCATCCGCGTGAGCTTGAGCACCTGGGGATGGTCGTTGAGCCCGGTGATCGGGTCCCGCTCACGCAGCCCCTTGAGGAGGTGCTCGCGCAGCGCGGTCAGCGGGGCGGTGCCGGCGGGGCGGGCCCGCACGACGCGTGCGGCTTCGGTCTCGTGGTCGGCGAGGCGATGCACCACGAGATCTTCCTTGGTCGGGAAATAGGCGAAGAGCGTGCGTTTGGACACTTCGGCCGCCTCGGCCACCTGAGCCACGGAGACCTGGTTGAAGCCGTGCTCAAGGAACAGCGCGATCGCCGCATCAGAGATCGCCGCGTGGGTCCGCCGCTTCTTTCGTTCCCGTAGCCCTGGCTCGCCGTCCACGACGCACACCGTAACAGAAAGCTCCCCCGAGAGCATTTCTGCACCTGGTATACATTTACTCCGAGGCGAGGAAAGAGAGGAGACGAAGGTGTTGGCTGATATCGAAACTGAGGTCGCCATCGTGGGCGCCGGCCCGACGGGACTGATGCTCGCGTGCGAACTGGCCCTGGCAGGGGTCGAGACCCTGGTACTGGAGAAGCTGCCCCGGCCCATCGAGCAGGTGAAGGGGGGTGCAATCCAGCCCCGTACCGCTGAGTTGCTGGAGTTGCGCGGGGCCTTGGAACCGCTGCTGCACCGGGCCGTGCTGCGTGATGCGGCCGGCGGGCACTTCGCGGCCCTGCCCGTGCCCTTGGACTGCACGCCCTGGCAAACCAAGCACCCTTACCCGATCGCGGTCCCTCAGTGGGAGATCGAGGAAGTACTCGAAGAGCGGGCGACCGCCGCCGGCGTGCGGGTTCTGCGCGGCACTGCCGTCTCAGGGGTCGAGTCGGACGACGACGGTGTGGTCGTGACCGCGGACGGCCTCCAGGTGCGGGCGCGGTACCTGGCGGCGTGCGACGGCGGCCACAGTTCGGTGCGGAAACTACTCGGGCTGGCGTTTCCCGGCAGGCCCGGGACCCATCAGGCCGTGTTGGCCGACATCCGTCTGTCCACCGTGTCATCGCTCGTGCCGCAGCAGATGGGGCACATGAGCACCCTGACCCGTCAAGGGGGCGGCTACTGGGCCATGTTGGCACCGCTCGGTGGCGACCGGTACCGGTTCACCTTCGGGCAGACGGAACAAGGTGACACCGACCGCGACACCCCGATCGTTCACGAGGAGATCGCCACCGCACTGCGGGCCGTGTACGGACATGAGACCACCCTCGGCACCGTGGACAACGCTTCGCGGTTCACCGATGCCACTCGACAACTGGAGCACTACCGCGCGGGCCGCGTCCTGTTCGCCGGGGACGCCGCACACATCCACCCGCCACTGGGCGGCCAGGGCCTCAACCTCGGCATACAGGATGCTTTCAACCTCGGCTGGAAACTGGCCGCAACTGTCCAGGGCCGGGCGCCAAGCGGCCTCCTCGACAGCTACCACACCGAACGTCACCCCGTCGGAGCCCAGGTCCTGCATCACACGTCGGCGCAACGGGTCCTGGCCGATCCGAACCCGAGCGAGGACCTGGCCGCCCTGCGCGACATCTTCATCGACCTGCTGCGCCTGCCCGACAGCAACCGCCACATCGCAGGACTGATGTCCGGCCTGTCGCTGCGCTACCCACTGTCCGGCGATCACCCGCTCAACGGACAGCGCATGCCAGACGCCGACCTGATCACCGAAGCCGGCCCCACCCGGCTGTCGACGCTGTTCGGATCAGGGCACGCCGTGCTGCTCGACCTCGCCGAAACCGTCCCGGCCGACCTCCGACTCCCGCCACGAGTCGACCTCGTCCAGGCCTCGTGCACCGACGATCTGGGCGCTGCCGCCCTGCTCATCCGTCCCGACGGCTACGTCTGCTGGGCTGCGGACAGCTCCACCGCCCACGAGAAGACTCTGCTGGCCGCGATCGCCACCAACATCGCGGAGTTGCCCTGAGACGGGTGTCCGTGGTGGCCTGACCCCACGTCTTTCACAGCACTGTCACGGTGCCGCGATCCGGCTGTGGCTCCGCCCATGACCCGCGATCGGGAACGGCTGTCACAGGTCACCTATACCCTGCGAGCGATCTCCGACCAGCTGACCGGAAGGCACAATGACCCGCACTCCGAGACCAACGGTCGAAGCGATACTCGCCGTGCTTCCCGAACTCGCTCCCCACGCGCGCGAAGCAGTCATACTCCATCCCGAGCGGGCAGAGCCCGACTGCCAGAACAGCTCTATCGGCGGGCCACTGCTGTGGCCGAGCGACGAACCGTGGCCCGAATGCTCCTTGCCCGACGTGAACAGCTCTGCCGGCATGCCTGCCACGGCCATGGTGCCGGTCGCACAGATCTTCCGTCGCGACGCGCCGGGACCCTGGTGGCCCGCCGACATCGACCTCTTGCAAATCCTTTGGTGTCCCAATGAACACTGGGATCCTCCAGCCCAGCAGGCCGACGTCAGCCCTGTACTCGAGGTGCGCTGGCGTCGGGCCGCTGACGTGATCACCCCATTGAGAACTCCGCCACCGCCCTCGCGGTACGAGAAGGACGGCTACCTGCCGCAAGCATGCGCCATCACCGCTGAGCGCGTCACCGACTTCCCTTTCCGTGAGGAACTGCCGGCAGAACTCCGTCCGCGGCTTGAGGACCTGGTCCGCGAGACCGGCGACGGCGGTGACGTCATCACCCGCCTCGCCGGCTGGAAACTCGGCGGCTGGCCGACATGGCACCTGACCCACCCCACAGTCTTTGCCTGCAGTGACTGCGGCACGACCATGACACTCCTGTTCACCGTGGCCAGCGACGACGAGACAGGGGTTGTCGTGGGCCGGTGGGGAGACCTGCGCCTCTTCACCTGCCCCGCCGACCACCGTCACGCGTTCCAGGTAGACCTGCACTGACCCTCGACTCAACACCCGCAGCACGACCCATCGGACAGGCTCCAGCACTCCGGTTGTAGATCGTGGTCTTGCTGTCCCTCGCCGAACTGATCCCTGCCTTCATTGGTCGGTTCCGCTGCGCTTGCTGTCTCAACGGGACTGATCAATGGAGGGGCGGGTGGCGCCTGGCGCGGGCGTCGTGTTCGGACTGTTCTCGGACCTGCCGCGCAAGAAGCGCTGGACACTCGCCGAGCAGGCCGGGGACGCCAACCCGTACGGTCTCCAACACCTGCCACTGAGGACCAAGTGGGAGGCCGACGCGGTACCCGGAACGGCTCGCGGTGCCACCGTTCCGTTTCCGGCACTGGATGGACGAGAGGCCGGGAGTGTCATGTCCGATCCGGCGCAGGTCGGCAACTCCTCGATCAAGCATGCCTGATGAAGCCCGGAGATGAGCGCTCCTCCGTACGACAGCGCCTGGCGGGGACGATCCGCTATCAACCGTCCGCCACCAGATGGAGGGGGTGACGATTCGTCAAGCACACTGCACGACGTCTGTCCCGCAGTTCGGCGTCCGGACTTTCAAGAGTCTCGGTCTCAGCAGAGTCTGCCGAGGTGGTGTTCATCCTTGCCGCCCTCCACATGACGAGAAATTCCCTCGCCCGTCCACTAATTGGATTTGCATCATGTCTTGCACATCGAGCGTGGACACCCATGGTTCTCCCCGCCTTTGAATATATCCGACGAGGTTGCCATGCACGCGCAGTACCACGTGAGTGCGAGATGTCGTGCCAGATGAATCCCGTGCGTGAAGGCGCGAATAGGCCCGTCCGAGTGAGTTTTCGCTGTGGGTTTCCTATGCCGAAATGTCCACTGTGCGCGCCCCATCAGCCACTTCGCCCGTTATGTCGCTACACGGCCGTGCTTGGCATGAGCGAGTCGCCTTGCGGGTGATTGATCAGGCACCATACCGTCCAGCCTCGTCGGACGGATCGTCCAGCGATGTTGGACGAACCGGGCTCCCATCAGTGATCCAGTCTTCGTAATGCTCTGGGGTCGACCGAGGTCCTCGGGCCGAGAAGAAGCGAACCGATGACAGCCATGCCATGAGCCCCCACGCCCTTGAGCGACAAGGCGACGACGGGCTGCGCGCACTCCGACCCATGTAACCGTGCGGCGGAATGTAAGACACCGCCCGGCCTAAGGCCAGGGAATGCCAGTCACTTCCTCACTCCTCAAGACAGATCTCCGGGCCCGAGACCACCAACCGATCTTCCGGGAGGATGAAATGTCCAATCCGTATCCGTCCGAGCTGCACCGCAAGATCCTCGATACGCGGCCCGCCGACGAGAACACGAAGACGGTTACTGTCGGTCTGACGCTGAGCGATCAGAGGACTCATCAACGGCGGTGCACGCACCTGAGGCACCTGACGAGGTGCGGACACGTCCGGCACTCGGCGACCGCCGGCGGAACTGAACCGTCCTTCCGTTCCGGTACCCGAGGCGAGGACTGCATGGTCGGCGCGCCCTTCGCCCAGAACGATGCACGACATTGAGCGCGCCCCTGCTTGACCACGTCCATGGGCAGCCGGGCGCCGGCGGCCTGACGGTCCTGCACCTGTCTCAGCCGACACACGGCGGGGTCGGCCGGGTCGTCGAACAGTTGGCGCGCGCCCAGGTTCTGGCCGGCCTGCGGGTCACGGTGGCCTGCCCGCCCGACGGGCCGCTCGCCACGGCGGCGGCCCGGCACGGGGCCCGCGTTCACCCCTGGCACGCGGTACGCGCCCCGGGACCGTTGCTGGTCAGGGAGATCGCCCATGTCCGGGAAGTGGTGCGGCGCGTCCGACCCGACCTCGTGCACGCTCACAGTGCCAAGGCGGGGCTCGCCGGACGGCTTGCCGTGCGCGGCCGGATCCCTACTGTCTTCCAGCCGCACGCCTGGTCCTTCGAGGCAGTTGAGGGAACCGTCGCCGCGCTCGCCAAGCTCTGGGAGCGGCACGCCGCTCGCTGGTCCGACCGGGTGGTCTGTGTCAGCGACGCGGAACGCCGTACCGGGGAGCGGGCCGGGATCACCGCCCACTGGACCCTCGTACGCAACGGTGTCGACCTCACCCACCACCGGCCCGGTTCGGCCATGGAAGCACGGGCGGCACTGCCCGTCGTACGCGATCTGCCGGCCGACACTCCGCTGGTTGTGTGCGCCGGGCGGCTGTGCCGGCAGAAGGGCCAGGACGTGCTGCTGCGCGCCTGGGCCACTGTCACCGAACGATTCCCGGACGCCCGCCTCGTGCTCGTCGGCGAAGGGCCCGATGACTCGGCGCTGCGCACGGCGGCCGGGCCCTCCGTGCTCTTCGCCGGCCATGCGGCGGACACCGCGCCCTGGTACTGCGCGGCCGACCTCGTCGTGCTGCCGTCTCGCTGGGAGGGCATGGCGCTGACGCCGCTGGAGGCCATGGCCTGCGGACGGCCGGTCGTCGTCACCGACACCGACGGGGCACGCGAGAGCCTGCCGCCGGGACACGACACCTACTGCCTGGTCCCGAGAGAGGAGCCCGACGCGCTGGCCAGGGCGCTCGTCCGGCTGCTGGGCGACGGACAACTGCGCGCGACCCTGGGCCGGCAGGCACAGGACCACACTCGCGCCACGTACGACGTGCGGCACACAGCAGAGGCCGTAACCAACGTGTACCGCGAACTACTCGGCCTGTCACAAGCAGAGTGCAGGGAGCGCATCACCCGATGACCACCAACCACGCCGACGCGTCCCAGACCGTCGACCCCGTTGAGCAACCCACGTCTCAGCTGCCGATCGCGCCGCCGCGCAGTGGAGCCCACGATGCCCGCCGCACGCGGCGACGTCGTAGAAGGCCCGCGCCCTCCCTCGGCCGCGTCGCTGCACCCCTGATGGCTGTGGAGCTCGCCGCAGTTGCGGTCGCGGTCACCGTCCCCGTCGACCTGCCTGCGCCCGTCCTCGTTGCCCTGGTGGGGGGAACGGTGCTGCTCAACGCCCGGGCCGGGCTGTATCGCCCGGGCCTGCGGCCTCGCGCTCTGAGCGAACTGCCCACGCTGCTCGGCCGAGTCGCCCTCGCGTGGTGTGCTGCCGCCGCCGTGTTTGCTGCCGTACGGCCCGCGCACGCGCTGGGCAGTACGGCACTCCTCGCGGCCGTCGCCTGTCAGGCAGTGCTGGCCTGTGCGGGGCGGGCCGCCGTACACGGCGCACGAGCCAGAGCGGGGACCAGGCGTCCGCAGTCCACACTGGTCGTCGGCACCGGACCGCTCGCGGAGCGCGTCGCCGCGACGCTGATCGCCCGGCGCGAGTACGGGATGCGGCCCGTGGGACTGGTGCGGGGTCAGCGCCATGACGCACCGAAGGAGTGCCCGCTGCCCGTGCTCGAGACCCCGCAGGACATCCACCGGGCCGTCATTCAGAACACCGTGCGAGCCGCCGTCTTCACCGAAGCGCCGGATCCCGAGCAGGTATGGCTCTTCGGCGCGTACGGGTGCGCGGTATGGGCCCTGGACCGGCACGCCGGTGCCGGCATGGAGGACCACGTGTGGGGCCACGCATGCCGACGAATCCTTCCTGCCCCCAGGCGGAGCGTGAGCCGGGCCGCGAAACGTGGCATCGACATGCTCGTCTCCGCGGTCGCGCTGCTCGTCCTCAGTCCCGTACTGCTGCTGTGCGCCGCCGCCGTACGGATCAGCGACGGTCCCGGCGTCCTCTTCCACCAGGAGCGCGTCGGTCGTGACGGACGCCCCTTCACACTGCTGAAGTTCCGCTCGCTGCGGCCCTCCAATGCCATCGAGTCCGCCACCCGATGGAGCGTTGCCGGAGACGACCTCATGAGTTCCGTCGGACGGTTCCTGCGGCGCAGCTCGCTGGACGAACTGCCGCAGTTGTGGAACGTGCTGCGCGGCGACATGAGCCTGGTCGGGCCGCGGCCCGAACGGCCTTATTTCGTCGCCCAATTCAGCGAACTCCATCCGGGGTACGCCGCCAGGCACCGCATGCCCGTCGGGATCACCGGATTCGCGCAGATCCACGGCCTACGCGGAGACACCTCCATCGAGGACCGGGCCCGCTTCGACAACCACTACATCGACACATGGTCGCTGTGGCAGGACGTATGCATCATGCTGCGCACCGCGAGCTCTCTGTTCCGCCTCGGAGGGAGTTGACGGTGGTCGCCTCCCTCCCCGCCGCGCGGTACGGACCCTTCCCCGAGGGTGTAGACCGGGCGCTGCGCATCGTGCCTCTCCTGGCCGTCCTCGCGCTGATCTCGGCGCCGCCCATCGGCCCCGGTTCCATGACCTTGGCCGACGTGGTGTCGTTGGTGCCGGCGGTGTGGTGCGCGGTAAGGCGTACGGATTTGTCGGCGCCGTCGCTCTGGTCCTTGCCCCGCATGCCTCACGTCGGCAGCCGTGCACCGCTCTCGGGGCCGCTGCCGTGCTGATGCCGCCGCTGGTTCTCTCCTTCAGCCGTGGCGCATGGATCGCCACCGTGTCGGCGTGCAGGGCGGTTCTGTTTCTCGCCAGGGTGCGGCGGGCGTTCGCGGTGCTGACAGCTCTCGTGCTGGGCGTTGCCGCGTGGTGGGCTCTGGTGGACGCAGCAACCGTCCGCGGCTCGGTGAGTCGCGCCCTGCCGAAGTCCAACGGGTCCGCAGAGCTGGATTCCCCGCTCCTGCCTATGCGTTCGAGAGTGGGGTCCTAGCACGATGACCACTGCCGACGCGATGCGACGCGGCTCCGGGAGCTCCGAGAACGCAGGGTCCGACCTGGGAGCGCCCTTGCGCAGCCGCCCGTCCGGGCCCGAAGCGGAGCACACCTCCGCCCCTGCTGCGGAGACCGTCACGGACGAGCCCGCTCCGTGTCAGCCGGCCGAGACTCGGGCTGCGGGTGTGACCGGGCACGCCGGAGCCAAAGGGTTTTCCGGTGGCTCCGCGCAGGGGCGGAGCGATGGGCTACCCGCCGCCGAGCCGGTCACGGCCGCAGCGGAGGTCGAGGGTGTCGCCAGGGCCCACAGCGGTGGCCGGAGCGCCGCCGGCGTCCAAGCCGCCGCGGACGAGGACCTGGCAACCGGTGGTGGGACTGCCGTCACTGAGTCCACCGTCCGGCTGACGCCCGGCATCGGCGGGTTCCTGGCCAGAGCCGCCGCTCTGACCGCGCTGCTCACCGTGGCGGGGGCCCTGCTGGGACTGGTCCGGGACCAGACCATCGCGCACCTGTACGGGGCCGACGGGGCGACCGACGCCTTCCTGGTCGCATGGACGGTGCCTGAGTTCGCGGCGACGCTGCTCATCGACGACGCCATGGCGCTCGTCCTGGTGCCCGCGTTCAGTCTCGCTCTCGCGCGCCGGGGCACCGGGCACGACGATCCCGTCAGGGATTTGCTCGGGGCGACCCTGCCCCGGCTGGCCGCGGCGCTCGCCGCGGTGGGCGGGCTTCTGTGGCTCGGAGCGCCGCTGCTGGTGGGCCTGCTCGCGCCGGGGCTCGCCGAGCGGGGACTCGCGGTCGACTGCACCCGTCTGACGGCAACGACCGTGTTCACCTTCGGGATCGTCGGCTACTTCAGCGCTGCGCTGCGCGCCCACCACCGGTTCTGGCCGCCGGCCGCGATCTATGTGGCGTACAACGTCGGGATCATCGTCACGATGATCGGGCTGCACGGCCGATGGGGTGTACGGGCCGCCGCGGCCGGGGTCGCGTTCGGCGGCCTTGCCATGGTTCTCGTACAGCTGCCCTCGTTCGTACGGACCCTGCCACTGCGCAGGGCGTTCGGACGGGAACGTCCAGGCAGGCCCGCGCGGTCCGGGGCCGTGGTGCTGAACGCCGGTCTGCTCGCGCCCGTCACGTTCTTCGCGCTGACCCGTCAGTCGCAGGTCCTGGTCGAGCGCTTCCTCGGGTCCGCTTTGCCGCCAGGCGCGATCTCGCACCTCAATTACGCGCAGAAAGTCGCGCAGATGCCGATGATGCTGTCGCTGATGGCCTGCACGGTCACTTTCCCGGTGGTAGCGCGGGCCCTTGCCGACGGCGACCACGAGCGGGCCCGCCAGCGCATCGAGAGCGATCTCATGTTCGCCGCGATGGTCGTGCTGGTCGGCGCGGCCGTCGTCTTCGCCTGTGCGCCAGGGATCGTCGAGATCCTTTTCCAGCGGGGTGCCTTCGACGCCGGGGACACCGCGGCGACGGCCTCCGTGATGCGGGTGTACGCAATCGGGCTGCTCGGTCACAGCCTCGTCAGCGTGCTGGGCCGGGCCTACTTCAGTGCGGCGCGGCCCAGCTGGTTCCCGGCATGGGCCATGGGCCTCGGGCTCGCCACCACGGTCGTCGGCGGAGCGTTCACCCTGCCCTTCTGGGGCGTCCACGGCATCGCCGCCGCCAATGCCGCCGGGATCACCGTGACGGCCATGGTGCTGCTGCGTGGACTCCGCACCCAGCGGCGCCGTCGCCGTCACGCTACTGCACGGCTTGGGCACTCGATGTCCATCGGTGTCAACGGCCTCGCCTGGGGGCTGGTCAGGCTCGTCGGGGCCGCCGCGATCGCGACCGCCGCCGCATGGGGAATGACGGTCGTCGTCCCGGGCGGGGTTGTCGTGACCACCCTGGCCGGCTGCCTCACGGTCGCACTCGTCTTCCCCACCGCGGCCCTCATCCTGCGCGCACCGGAAGTGCCGCGTCTGCTCCTGCTCATCGAACGAAGGCTCCGTCATGACCGCTGCTCCCCCGTTCGCTCCGTCCCATCGCGCCGCTCGCCCGGCCTTTGAAGCCACGTCCTGGGTGCTCATGTACCACTCGGTCAGCGCATGCACCGACGACCCGTACCGCATCACCGTCTCGCCGCACCGGCTCGACCGCCAGCTCGGCTGGCTTCGCGCACGCGGCCTGACAGGTGTGAGCGTCGGGCGGCTGCTCGCCGCTCAGTGCGAGGGGCGTGCCACGGGTCTGGTCGGCCTGACCTTCGACGACGGCTACGCCGACTTCCTCGACTCGGCAATGCCGCTGTTGCGCCGGTACGGGTTCACGGCCACGGTGTTCGTCCTGCCCGGCAGACTCGGAGGGCAGAACGACTGGGATCCGCTCGGGCCGCGCAAGCCGCTGCTGACGCAGGACGGCATCCGTGCGGTCGCCGACGAGGGCATGGAGATCGGCTCGCACGGACTGTTTCACACCAACCTCGTCACGGCCGATGACGAGCAACTGCGTCGCGAGACCGCCGACAGCCGCAAGCTCATCGAGACGATCACAGGTGCGGCACCCGACGGTTTCTGTTACCCGTACGGGCACGTCGACGCCCGTGCGGTCGAGGCCGTGCGGGCCGCGGGGTACGGCTATGCCTGCGCCATCGCCCCTGGGCGTCTCGCCGGGCCACACGCCTTGCCACGTACGTACATCGGCGCGCAGGACACCGCGCTTCGTCTGCGGGCCAAACTCGTTCTCCAGCGGTGGCGGTCCACGAAGGTGGCCGCTCGATGAGGGTGCTGCACATCATCACCGGCCTCGGCGTCGGCGGCGCCGAGCAACAGCTGCGGTTGCTGCTGCGGCACCTGGCCTCTCACGGCGTGGAGTCGGAGGTGATCGCGTTGACCGTCTCCGGGCCGGTCGCGGACGGGATCCGGGCCGACGGCACGCCGGTGACGTGCCTGAGCATGAAGGGGAACCGGGACTTCAAGGCGCTGCCGAAGCTCGTGGCGCTGATCCGCCGCGGGCAGTACGACGTGGTGCACACGCACCTGTACCGCGCCTGCGTGTACGGGCGGATCGCGGCTAGGCTCGCCGGGGTGCGGACCGTCGTGGCCACCGAACA
The DNA here is from genome assembly GCF_040644975.1 of Streptomyces sp. NPDC046900. Lineage (NCBI taxonomy): Bacteria > Bacillati > Actinomycetota > Actinomycetes > Kitasatosporales > Streptomycetaceae > Streptomyces > Streptomyces sp. NPDC046900. The sequence goes on from NZ_JBEYXD010000022.1 coordinate 11,044, forward strand.
CTCCCTCGGCGACGCGTACATCGAAGGCCGCCGCCTGAGCGCCGGGGTCCGCGCCTTGTACCTGGCCACCGAACGACTCGGCGTGACCACCGTCGCCGTGTCACCGACGGTCGCCGACCGCCTCCAGCGCTGGGGTGTGCCGGCGCCCCGCATCGAAGTCGTCCCCAATGGCATCGACGCCACGGCCTTCCGGTACTCACCCGAGACCCGTCGCGTGGTTCGAGCGCAACTCGACCTGCCCGAGGGCGCGTTCACCGTGGGGGGCGTCGGCCGGCTCGTTCGCGGCAAGCGGTTCGACGAGCTGGTGCGGGCGGTCGCACAGCTGCCCCAGGTGCGCCTGCTGCTGGTCGGGGGTGGTCCGGAGCGGGAAGCGCTGGAGACGCTGGTGGCCCGGTTGGGGGTGCGGGACCGAGTGCTGCTGCTGGGTGAGCGCGCCGGGTTCCCGGCCACCTCTCGCGGGAGCAGTCTTGCAGCCCATGGGACGAGCACGAGTCCGGCTGCCATGGCGCGCGCAGGCGGCGTCGATGCGATGCACCGGTCGGGCACCGGTCCACGGGTCGGTCTGCCGGCCTACGGCCGGGCAGCGGCTCCGCCCAGCTGCCACCACGAGGTGACCGCGCCCAGCAACGACGACCACAGTCGCGGCCCCGACCTGCCCGCGCTCCTGTCCGCCATGGACGTGCTTGTCTCGCCCTGCCCGGAGGAGACGTTCGGCCTCGCCGTGATCGAAGGCCTGGCAGCCGGGCTCCCCGTGCTGCATGTCGCCTGTCCCGCCATCGACGACCTGCTCCCCGATGCGGCGCCCGGCGCGCGGCGCATCGCCGGCGGGGCGGACGGCATCGCCGATGCGCTGCGGCGGCTGCACGCCGAAGGAATGGGGCGGCTGACCGTGCCGCCCGCCGTGCACCACTACGACGTCGCCCGCAGTGCCGAGCGGCTGAGGGCGGTCTATGAACGCGTCGCCGCTCGCCCGATCCGACGTACCAGAGAAGTGAGTTCCCCATGACCGCTCATGAGACCGAGCAGTTCGGCTACGGCCGGGTTGCCGTCCAGACGGCCGTGCTCGAGGGCGCACAGGCCCGTGCCGGGGTGTCGGCAGATCACGCGGAAGTGGTGGTCGAACGCGCCCTCCGCTCCCTGAGCCAGCAGCCCGCGCACCTCCTGGGCGGAGAGGTGATCCTCGTTGCGCTCCAGCATGGATACGTTGAGGACGAACACCCGGTCGGGGCGCTCGCGGGGCCACTGTGCCCAGGCCTCCAGGAAGTACGGCTTGCCCTCGATGTTCGACCAGCGGTCGCCGGGCAGATAGGTGTGCCCGACCTTTACGTCCGCGCCGCCCAGCCACTGCTGAAACTCGGTCATAAGGCCAACCCCGTCGGAGCTGTAGTTCAGATAGGGGCCCATCGCGGGAGACGGCCCGCCCGCGTCGGAGGACGGCTCGAGCGCGGTCGCCCCGGAAGCCAGAAGACAGACGGCGACTACTCCGATACTGCCGACGGCGAGCCGTCGGTGTGGACGAGGCATGTGAACTCATCAGCCGGCGTGGATGCGCGACAGCCACCTGATACGGCGACAAATCAAAATATCCCTGACCAGCCGATCGGAATTCTTCCAGTGGCCCATTGGTGTGGACGTTCCCCTCAATCAGACCATCGGCTGAAGGAGCAAACCCCGAAAATGCCCGCCTTCGACACCCGAGTACCGGCGCTGCTGCTCCGGCTGGACCCCAATCCCTTCCATCACGGCACTCTTGGCGCCATCAGATCGCTTGGGCGTGCCGGTATCGAGGTCCACGCCGTGGTCGAGTCGCTGCACAGCCCGGTCGCCTTCTCCCGCCACCTGCACCGTGCCCACCGCGCGCCTGAGGATGCGAGCCTGCCATCAGTACTGCGGACGCTGCGTCAGATCGCCGACGAGATCGGACGCCCCGCAGTCCTCATCCCCATGGACGACCTCAGTGCCATCGCAGCGGCCCGGCTCGCCGAACCCCTCGCCGGCCGCTATCTGCTGCCCGGCCAACCGCCCGCGCTGCCCGAAAGCGTCGCGGACAAGGCGGAACTGGCGAAGATCTGCGCGTCCCTGGAGATTCCGCATCCGGTCACCGTTGTCCCGGACAGCGCCTGCCATGCCACCTCCGTCGCCCGGGATCTGGGTCTACCGGTGATCGCCAAGTGGAGCCGTCCCTGGCTATTGCCCCAGGCGTCGGGGCTGCGCAGCGCTCTGCTGGTGAGGTCGCCGCAGCAGGCCGGGGAGCTGTACGGGCACCTCGAGCGGGCCGGCAGCAGGCTGCTGCTGCAGAGCTATCTGCCCGAAAGCCCGTCAGGCGACTGGTTCTTCCACGGCTATGCCGCGGGAACGGGCGCCTGCCTTGTCGGCGGGTCGGGTCGCAAGGAACATGCCTGGCCGGTCGGCGCCGGCCTGACGGCCATGGGCCGGTGGCTGCCCAACCCGGAGGTGGAGCGGACCGCCGGCCGTCTGATCGCCGCTCTTGGCTACCGGGGCATCTTCGACCTGGATTTCCGCCTCGAACCGCTGACGGGCAGGTACCACCTGCTGGACTTCAACCCCCGCCCCGGCGCCCAGTTCCGGCTGTTCACCGACGCCCAGGGCCTGGATGTCGTACGCGCCCTTCATCTGGACCTGACCGGCCGGCCAGTGCCGCCGTCCGTCGCCGCGCCCGGCCGGCTCTTCGTCGTCGAGCACTACTGGCTGCTGTCGTTGCTGGCGTCCCTGTCGGCGCAGCGCCGTCGACGTGCGGGAAGCGAGGGCCGCGTACCCGGTATCGAGGCGGCCTGGTTTGCCGCGGACGACCCCCTGCCCTTCCTCGCCATGGCCGCGGGCTGTCTCCGCCGCGGTGTCGTGAAAGGCCTCAGCCTGCCGATTCGTGGCGAACGTTCCAAGCTCCCGCTGCCCCGACGGTCCCCGCGCCCCGAACCACGCCCGTCCGGGTCACCGCACGACGGCAGCGGGGACGACAACAGCGCTTCCCTCACTCGCGTGACCACAGAGAAATGAGCATCTGCCATGTACGACCTCGTAGTCGTGGGCGCCGCCCCCACGAACTGTCCACCGTGTGGGCGATCGTCTCGCACCACTCGCCCCTCTTGAAGTCGCTGAGCCTGTCGGTGTCGGTGATCAACGCCCGACGGTGGGCGAGGAGTTGGGTGCACATGTGCTGGTCGCGCATCGCTGATTCAGGGTTGTGGCAGATGATGTCGCTGATCCGCACTCCCCTGACGCACATGTTCTCGGCGTAGCAGCCCTGCCGGGGCGGCGACGCCCCGGCAGCGGTGCGGTGTTTGTCCTTCCACCCACCGTCACCGCCCGCCACGCGTGCCACGTCGGGTGATGGAGCCGCCATAGATTCCAGTGACGGCCGGTCCGGTCTGGAGAGCGGTCGTCAGCGCATCGCCTTCATGATGGCGTCATAGGCGGGCTTATGAGTTCCGTCGTCGTAGATGATCCCGTGGGAGCCAGCCTCCCGGCCTCCGTCGTCGGCCGTGTCCTGCAGCGCGTAGTACAAGATCACCACCGGTGCCCCCTTCTTGAGCGAGGCGATGACCCGTGGCATGTAGGTGCGCTGATCCGTCTCGGAGCTGCAGCTCCGGCAGGTCGAAATACCGATTTCCCCGATACTGACCGGTTTGCTGTAGTGCGTCCTCAAAGTGGCGATGCGGGCACCGAGTTTGTCGATCTCACCGCTGTCCGTGCCCGGGTAGACGTCGACGGTCACCATGTCGAGTACCGGTGCCAGAACGTCGAAGTAGCGGAACCATTCGGCTTGTTGCGCGTCGTTCATGGGGTAGCCGCTCGCGTTAGTGGTGACCTTGACACGCGGGTTAGCCCGGTGGATCACGGCGCCCGCGGTCTCGATGAGCGTCTTCATCTGCTGCAGGTAGGAGGAGGACAGCCCATTCGCATGCAACGGCTTGAACTGGCGGAAGTCGCTCCCGTCGGCCTCGTTGAACACCTGCCAGACGTCTACGTCGTCCCGGTAACGCTGAGCCAGGAAGGTCCAGTAGTCCCTCGACACCTTCACGTAGTCCGCGAAAGTGAAGTTCTGCGCCCAGTCGGGGGCGCCGCTGGTCACCAGAAAAACGTGCAGACCCTTAGAACGGGCGTATGACAGGGCCTGGTCGTAGGCGGCCAGCCCCTGATTGGACCACGTGATTCCGTCGACGCTCCCACCGGTGGAGACCACCCAGCTGGCAATCCCGATGCGAACCCAGGTCTGGCCGTTCGCGACCAGGTCGTCCACATTGGCCTTGAACCGTGCGACATCACTGCTCGAGTGGCTGTCCCGGAGGCCGGCGTTGAAGCCGAATTCCGTTGCCCCTCCCGGCGAGGAAGCTGGCGGACTGGCCTCGGCGCCGCGGACGACGAGGACCGCCACCACGGCGGTGAGGACTACCAGGACGAGCCCGCTCCCCAGGAGGGCACGTGTGCGGGTCAACGCGGCCAGGGGCCGCCCTGTGCCGTTGCGGTCGCTTTCCTGAACTACCAAGGTCCCTCAACTCCGTCCGAGAAGGGGGCGGCCTCGCTGTGCTTCGCCGCCTGTTCGCCGGATCTTTCAGTGGCACGAATGAGACTAGGTGCGGTTCCCGGTCGTGGCGGTCGACCGACCGCTGCGCCTGCCGCCCTCCATGCGGTCGCCGAAACCAGTTTCCTGGCGCGCGGCGGGCAGGGCGTGGGCCGGCTCGGCGGCGGTGCTCCCGTCGGCCCCGGCGCCGTACGGGCCTCGGCCCGGGGGTGTGAAAGTCGTGACGACGCCGAGGATCCGAGCGTGGGCACGATCCAGCAGCTCCCGGCTGCGGGTGATCTGCGGCGAGGTGGTCGCCTCCCAGCGCGTGCACAGCAGTACTCCGCCGGCGAGCCCCGCCAGATTAGCGGTGTCGGCGCCCCGCAACAGTGCCGGGGAGTCGAGGACGACGACCTCGTACTGGTTCACCAGCTCGGCGAGCAACGTGGCCATGACCGGCCCAGACAGCAGCTGGGTGGGGTTGCGCGGCGGGGTACCGGCGCCCAGGACGGCAAAGCGGCCATCAGCGCTCTGCAGCGCCTGCTCGACCGGCATCTGGCCGGCGAGGACCTGGGCCAGTCCACGGTCCTCGGCCAGCCGGAGGAGGGGGGCCACACTGGGTGAGCGCAGGTTGGCGTCCACGACGAGCACCCGGCGTCCGGACTCGGCCAGTGCGCGGGCCACGCTGAGCGCGGTGGTCGTCGTCCCCTCCCCCGGGTTGGGGCTGGTGACCAGCAGCGCGCCGGGCTCGGCCTCGACCATCACGAAGCGCAGGTTGCTGGCCACCACCTGCACCGCCTCGGCGAACCGGGAATGCGCCACCGCGCTGAGTGGGCGGCGCGCCGCTCTTGCGTCCTTCGGGATCAGGCCCAGCACGGGGGCCCCCGCAGCCATGGCCGCGGCCACATCATTGCGCACCCGCTTGTCGAGGCGGTCCCGCATCACCGCGACGATCATGGCCACCACCAGGCCGACCAGTGCACCAACCTCCAAGTCGAGCGGCAGATTGGGCGAGGACGGGCGGGTAGGGAGCGTAGGAGTCTCGGTGACCGTGATCCTGACCGGGGCGTGGCTGATGGAGGTGACCCCCTCCACCTGCCGCACCAGTGCGTTGAACTGCTGGTCGATACCCTGGGCGATGCGCAGCGCCCGCTGGGGCGACGCGTCCGTGACAGTGACGTTGATGATCGGGGTGCTCGCCACCACCGAGGGGACGATCTCCTTCGAGACCTGATGCGGGCTCAGGTCCAGGCCCAGCGACTTGGTCAGCCGCACGGCGAACTCCTGCGAGGTCAGCAGTTCCACGTAAGCCGTGGCCCGGGCAAGCGACAACGTGTTGCCGGCCGCGGCTGCGGTGACGTCGGCGGCCGCTCCGCTGCTGCTGATGAACAGCTGGGTGGTGGCCGTGTACTCCGGAGAGCTTGCCTTCGCCACCCCTGCCCCGACCCCGGCGCCGAGCAGCAGCCCCACAAGCAGGACGGCCCAGCCCCGGACGAAGCTGCGCATGTAGTCGATCAAAGTCACGGTTGTCCTCTCACATCTCACAGCGACGCTCTCGATCGCCATCGCCACGAATCAGTCGCACCCACGCCAGGGCCTCTAATCGGCCCTCGCCGCTCGCTCGCTGCGACGGGTGAGTCCTCCCTGTAGGCCGGCGGCCCTGGGGCGGACAGCGGACGGTGTCCGCCCGCTCCAGAGCGGTCCGGGCCGGGATGGTCGGAGTAAGGGCGATCCCGTCCATCCCAACGCCGCTGTGATCACCAGCGGCAGAACCGGCGACAGGTGCTTGAGATAGGAGCCGTAATCAGGCTCGAAGTAGCTTTGCGTGGTCAGAAACGCGATCGCCAGCATCGCGCAACGGATCGCTCGGTCGTCAGGGGGCGCGTGTGCATGCCGGCAGAGCAGGCTGTCCCGCGGGCCGAGGACGGCGATGCCAAAGCACAGCCAGATGCACGCGATGAGCACCAGGTAGCCCAGGTAGAGAGGGGAGGCTTGGGCAGCCAGGGGCGTCGGCACCACGAACTGTGCGAGCGTGACAAGGTTCTCTGCGCTGTCGGCCACGGGCCCGGAGCCGAGAGACACCGGGGCGATCGCGGTGACCGCGTCCGCCGAGCCGGATCTGTCCAGGTTGACCGTGGTCCGCTCGGACTGCAGGGGCGCACCGAACATCAGCGGGGCCACGGTCGTGGCAACCACCGTAAAAACCACCACCGTGAGCAGCACCAAGCGCCGGTCGGTTCGCCACCTCATCAGCAGCCGAAGTGCCAGCCAAAGCCCAAGGACGAGGAACCAGTACTGCCGGAGGAACACGGCGTAGAGCAAGCCGGCGACGACGACCAGCAGGTCGCCGCGCCAGCCGCCCGGAGCGAGCAGGACGACGAGCATGACCGGCAACACCCACACGTCCTTGGAAAACTGGCTGAGGTAGACGCTGGCCAATCCGACGTAGACCACCACGAGGAAGACAGCGCCGAGGGTGAGCCGTCCGCGGGCACGCCGCAGCGACGCCCACAGTCCCAGCATCGCCAGGACCAGGCCGAACACGCCGGCAGCGAACACGGAGCGGGCCAATCCCAGTGCCCTGTAGAGCTGGCCCACGTTCAGGAAGCTGGTGTCGTTCAGCGGCGCGTACTGCCCTGTCGCGATGCTCTGCAGGGTGATGCTGTCGAAGAAGTACTTGGGCGGGAGCAGTTGGTGCGCGAGAAGCGCCAGCGGCACCATCGCCAGGCAGCCCAGCGCGCAGAGGTCCGTCAAGCGCCCGTTCGGTTGCGTGGGAAGGGAGTCGCGCAGGTCACGCAGCTTCAGCAGCACGGAATTCGTCATCCGTGCTCACCACGCGCCCCAAGTACCCGGGGCGCGCCTCTACGCCGCTTCCGCGCGGCGCGCAGCCATCCACACCTGCGCAGAGGAGGGCGCGAGGCAGCCGGCTCAGCCATGGACACGAGAACCATCATCACCTCGTTGTACAGGCGGAGTGCCCAACCAGGCCCCTAGCCACGGGTGGCTCGCGGGGAAATCACCCGTAGGAGTAGATTTGGAACCGTCAACACGCACTGGAGGCTCCGGACTGACTACTTTCAGGCACCGCGATCCGGCCTGCGAGCGGCCTGCTCCGGGCGTGCGCGGGCCAGGACGGCTCAACTCCTGGAGAGTCGGGGGCTGATGCTCGCACTGGAGAAGACGCACACCACCCACGTGGACAAGGGTTTTGGCTTCCTCGACTTCCGTAGCCAGCGAAGGCCACGGGAGGCAATGACCCCGCGCGCCTACACCTTCATGTCCAAGGCCAACCTCTGTGCGGTCAACCAGAAGGTTAAGGTGCTGACTCGACGCAACCGGCTCAACCTTGCCCTCGTGCGAGTCCTGATGGCGAACAATCCGATCCTTCGGGCGTCGCCACTACTTTCAGCACGCGGCGGTGAAACGGACCCTGCACTACCTCACCTACACGTGGTGGCGGGTAATGCGGTGGCTCCGGGCCAAGCACCCAAAGGCGAACTGGAAGTGGTTCACGGAGCGTTCCTGTGGCAAGGACAAGATCTCGGCTGCAGGCGTGGTTCCCTGCCGTCCTGACTCGATGCGGTGACACGCCACCGATACCGGGGATCACGGCATCCCACGCCGAGAACGCGGAGATGCTGAACGCGTAGCAAGCCCACACCGTATGCCTGTGGAGAGCCCGCTGCAGGGACGACTTGTACGCCCGGTTCGGAGGGCGCGGCGGAGAAACGGGCCGGTTCGAAAGACCGGTACCGCGCTCCGCTCCGAGCTTACCTCGAGCCGTGTTCCTATGACTTCCGCCCGATGCGGCGCACGCATGAGCGGTCACGGAGCTCCGGTATCTGCGGACGATGTGATGATTTTCGTCCGGTCCAAGCGGGCGGCGGAACGAACCTTCGCCTCGGTCACGGGCTTCATTGAGAAGACCCTGAAGCCGAGGTTCCGCAGGTGATGTACCCGGATGGTCCGCGGAGTTGGGGGTTGACCTGCGGAGACGCGCCGTCGGCTGGTGGGACGGCGCGTATCTACGGCCGTTGGTTCGTGCCGGTCAGCGGCTGGCGGGGTGTGCTGGTAAATCCGTGGCGGTGGGGCGAGCTTGAGGGCATCGAGCAGGTCGCGTTGAGGCTTGGTGATCTCGGTGCGCTGCTGGAAGGTGCCGGCGGGGCCGGCGAAGGTGCCGAGCTTGATGCGGTCCAGTTCGCGGCGCAGGGTCGGCCAGGTCTGCCCGGTCCGGGTTTCGGCGATGTGGGCCAGCAGGGTATCCGGGCCCCGGCCGGCGCCATTGCCAGGCACCGCCGGGACATCTGGGCTCGCCTGTGCCGGCGAAGGGATCAGTCGAGGGCGGGGTAGTCGGTGTAGCCGCGCTCGTCGCCACCGTAGAAGGTGGCCGCATCCGGGGTGTTGAACGGGCCGCCCTCGGCAAGGCGGCGGGGCAGGTCGGGGTTGGCCAGGAACAGCGCGCCGAAGGCGATCAGGTCCGCCAGCCCCTCCTCGACGAGGACCAGAGCGTCGTGGCCGGTGACCTGCGGGTGGGTGAAGGGGTTCAGGACGAACGCCGAGGGCCACGCCTGCCGTAGCCGCCGGGTCAGACCTCGGTCCGAACCTTCCAGAAGGTGCAGGTAGGCCAGGCCCAGCGGCGCCAACCGTGCCACCAAAGTCTCGTAGACCTCGGCGACGTTCTCCTCGGAGATGTCGTTGTAGGGATTCCCGGGAGAGATGCGGAAGCCGAGCCGTTCACCGCCGATGGCGTCGGCCACGGCCGTGGCGATCTCGACAGCGAGGCGGATGCGGCCCTCGATCGAGCCTCCCCAGCTGTCGGTGCGCTGGTTGGCGTTGACGGAGAGGAACTGGTGGATCAAGTAGCCGTTCGCGCCGTGGATCTCCACCCCGTCGAATCCGGCGGCGATCGCGTTCCGGGCCGCAGTGACGAAGTCGGCGATCGTCTCCGCGATCTCCTCCTCGCTCAGTTCCCTGGGCACCACGAAGTCCTTCGGACCCTCGGACGTGAAGACCTGCCCCGCGGCGGCCACGGCCGACGCACCAACCGGCACCAGGCCGTCGGGAAGCAGGCTGGGGTGGCCGACACGCCCGGTGTGCATGAGCTGGGCGAAGATCACTCCGCCGCGGTCGTGGACCGCCTGGGTCACCGGCCGCCATGCGGCGACCTGGGCCTGGCTGTGCAGGCCCGGGGTGTCCGGGTAGCCCTGCCCGACCACACTCGGCTGGATCCCCTCGGTGACGATCAGCCCGGCTGATGCACGCTGTCCGTAGTACACGGCCATCTCAGGGGTCGGGGTCGCGCCAGGGCCGTAGGCGCGGCTCCGCGTCATCGGGGCCATCGCGATCCGGTTCGCAAGCTTGGCGCCTGCCAGATCGAACGAGTCGAAAGCAGTGGACATTGACTGACTCCTCCATGGGTCGGGCTAGGGATGCAGGCACGGCCGACATCACCCATTCATTGCTCGAGCAACAAAGTCGCGAGCACAGGCCATTCCTCGCGTCACCTGTGGCATGGATCACGGTTTCAACACGCCCCGACAGGCAATGGCGGCTTTGGTTGCCTGGGCAAGTAAGATGGATGGACGCATCGCGCCTCTAATCTGCGTCAGGGACGAAGGAGTCACCCGTGGCCGACGAGCCCGCCCCGCCGCCCACGGCACGCCGGTCGCCTTCCCGTGACGTGACTCCTCCGCCCAGCGGCACACTTCCCGCGACGGCGCGCAGTGGCCCCCTCAGCCACGCCGTCTTCCGCACCACCCGCCTCCACCGGGCAGCGGCCGCCCACCTGCTGCGGCCAACTGGCCTCTACACCGGCCAGGAGCTGTTGATGATGCACCTGTGGGACCACGGACCGCAGACCCAGGCGGAGCTGGCCCGCCTCCTGGACGCCGAACCCTCCACCATCACCCGCATGGTCAAGCGCCTGGAGCAAGGGGGCTTCGTCCGCCGCCACCCCTCCCCCACCGACCGGCGCGTGATGACCGTCGAAGCCACCACCGCCAGCCAGGCCCTCCGCCGCCAGGTCGAGGCCGCTTGGGAGGAGTTGGAACAGACCACCGTTGCCGGCCTCACCGACGCGGAGCGCAACACCCTGACCACGCTCCTGCGCAAAGTAGAGGACAACCTCACCCACGCACTTGGCTCCTGGGACCCGAGGGAATGACCGGCTACCGCTGGACAGCGCGACGTGGCGCGTGACCACGCACCCATTCCTAGCCGGCTCCGTCCCTCGACGCAGCCCTGCACAGCGGCGGAGCTGCCCACCCCTCCGCTCGGGAGCCAACAGCCACGGGCGCACTGCGCGTGCAGACGCACTCCGCGGTGCGGGCCGACGGGTGCGCTCCTGGCGAGCACGGCGTGCGGAGCCATCCAAATCGGCGGTGGATCAGATGAGTTCGGTCGTTGGTGTGCGAACGAAAAATCCTTCGCGATATCCGACGGGGCGGCCGATGCTGTCAGGATGATCGAGCGTGAGTTCGCCATGCGGCTGGTCGAAGCGCAGTTGGAACGCAAGTACCGCAGGGAGCTGGCGGTATACGGCGACAGCGTCCGTGTGGCAGTGACCGACGCCAGTGAGCACCCGCTGGGCTGGATGATCTCCTGGCAGTCCGAGGAGTACCTGCGCACACAGGACTCACGGCACGCCCTGGCAGGCAACGGTCCCTACTTCGTGGACAAAGAGGACGGCAGCCTCCACGAGATCCCGGTGGTGGATGCCGTGACCGGCGCCTGGGAGAGCGATTACCGCAGCCGTGTGAAAGGGCAGCAGCTGCCCGAACCGGTCGATGCCCTGCACGCCGAAGTCCGATCCATCACCGAAACTCATGGCAAAGTCCACGCCCTGCGCCTGCTGCGCCGACAGGTCCCGGCCTTCAGCATCCGCGACGCAACCACCTGCACTGCCGCGCTGCAGGCCGGCCTTGACCCACCCGCCGACCTGATCGCTGCGGCCCGAGACGCCCTCCCCCGCCCCACTCAGCCTGCGGCTTTCGGCGTACAGACCATCACCGGCCCCAACCCACCGATGACTGCATCTTTCCCCGCCCCCGTCCTGACGGACTATGCCGCGCATCGCCGTCGGCAGACCGCGCAACGGTGTGTCCACAGATTCGTGGGCGACTTCCGCGAACTCCGCACAGACGCCCCTGATAACCCAAGCATCCATGAGGCCGCAGGGCTGGAGCCACGCGCCCACGAAACGGAAGTGGCCACCTACCTGCGCTCCGGCTCCGTTCTGGCCGCAACAGGCACGATGGGCCACGACATGCTGCGCGACGACGGCACGGCTTTCTGCATGCTCACGCTGCAAACCGACGGAACCTGGTTCTGGTACTCCGGACTGGCCTACTACGTCGAGACGTACCCCTCGCCCTCGACGAGCGCTTTCTCACCCACGCCGCCGCATCCGACTGGAAGCCTCGGCAATTGAGCCTCGCCGAGCTGCTCTCCCTGGAAGAACAACTCACCAACGACGCCGACGCATAGGGCAGGACCTGCCCCTCCCAGGCGTCAGAACCAACCCACTGCAGGCGTGACGTAGACCGGCTCTCCACACGGGCCAGGTCGAATTGAACTTGCTGCAGTGCGGCAGGACAGCAGATCCTGGGCCGGCGGCGCGACAGCGGAAAAGCAGACACGAGCAACGGAACGAGAGGCAACAAGTGGCGGCTGGTCTCGCCCCTCACGCCGGCCACTGGGAAGTCGTCTTCGAGACTCAGGACGAGTCGGAACGGCGTACCCATCTCCATCGGCTGCGGGCCACAGCGAAGTGGATCGACTGGTCGACGACTCGCTTGGACACGTTCTGCGGGCGACTGGCCCAGCCGACCACCTACCGGCTGAGTGTGTTCATATCGGCCCGAGCGCCAACACAATTGATCTCGCGAGGGTCGGGGTGAGTTGGCGCATGCGCCGTGGGCGCGCTCAGCGCCCCTGTTGCCGGGTGTTGATGGCCACTGACGGCCGTGCCTGCATCACCGTCGGAAGAGAGCCGTCCACAGGAAGGATTCGCCAAAGCGCGGGGACTCGGGCGGCTCGTGGTGCATGCGGCGGAGTTCGACCTCCGCCAGATCGGAGAAGATCCAGCGCAGCGACTCCGGGGTGTAGGCGAGGCCGCCGTGGAGGCGAGACGTGCGGTAGTAGTCGGCGTCGTCGAGTTCGGAACCCATCTCGCCGGCAGCGAAACAGGTAAGGGCCAAATAGCCGCCGGGAGCAAGAGCCCTGTCGAGAAGGGCGAGGTAGCTGATGCGACGATGCGGCGGCAGATGGTGGAAGCAGCCGGAGTCGTAGATCAGGTCGTACGGGCCTGTGAGTTCGGTGCCGACAAGGTTGAACGCGTCGCCGCAGTGGAACCGGACCTCGGTCCCCGCCTCACGGGAGCGGTCCTCAGCCCAGGCGATGGCCGCTGGGGAGAGGTCTACGGCATCCACCTCGAAGTCCCATGAGGCGAGGTGAAGCGCGTTGCGGCCCGGGCCACACCCCAAGTCGAGGGCGCGACCGACGGGGATCAGCTCACGTTCGAGGTAGGAGACCAGGTTCTCGTCCGGCTTCGCCACAAAGAACGGCACCGGCTTGGAGCGGTCTGCATAGAAGCTGTCCCACCAGGCGGCCGCGTCAGCCGTCCAGCGGTCGGCCTCCGGTGCGAGCAAGCTGTCCAGGAGGTTGAGCACGTCGTCTACGGTGCGGATGTTCCTGTCCATCCGACCCCCTTTCTTTGTCCGCCGATCTTAGGGTCGGCTGTCACAAAAGCCCAGATCAGACAGCGTGGTTGGATTCCCTGGATGACCGCGTGAGGGGCTCAGACGAAGGCAGCAAGGGCCCCCACTCACGGCTTGGGCGAAGCGCTGCCCAGGCCCCCACCGAAGGCCATCACGGAGGCAATCTCAGCCGAGACGACGCAAGTTTTTCGGCGTTCCACCAGACACGTTCCAGGCCCTGCCGCACCGGTCTTGGCTGTCGAGGGCCAGTTGCGGCGGGAGGCGTCGGGACGGAAACCACACTGTTGATCAGTCCGTTAGGGGTTCTCATGCTCCAGCCGTAGATCGTGACCTTACTGGCTGGGGTGCCCTGGGGCATGCGTACGGCCACCAGTGAGCATCGGTGTATGAAGACAGACGAACAGCTGGTGGCCGCAGGACCACGGGGTCGGCAAGCGCATCACCGCCCTCTCGCCCTGGTGGCAGACTTGCGATCTTACGCACTGGCGCGAGGGGCGTCCGGGGGGCAAGGGGGTGTGGCTTGTGCACGGGCGAGTGCATGACCTGGTGTGGGGGACGGTTCGGGTTGTGGTGGCCGTCGTGCTGCTCGGGTTGGCCTGGCAGATGGCACAGATCGCGGAGCGCGCAGGCGCAGCCGACCTCGCCTTCCGACGCCTGGAGATACACGATGCCGAAGGGCGGGACACGGGCAGTCTGAAGGTGTGCGGGGACCGGTACCAGGAGCCCTTCTGCCTGCGGGCGGAGCACGTCACGGTGGACGACGTGATGCTGAAGCTGAACAAGAAGAGCGGGGCCCGCTACCAGTTCGAGTTCGGCCGGTCCGGCGGGCGCACGCTGGATCTATCGCTGGACGTCGACAGCGAAGACCAGGACGTCGTCGAGGCCGCCAGTGGGCATGGAGAGGCGACCCTGTACTGGTGGCGTGACTCGTTGCGGCTTCTGAAGGTGTCGGCCGGCGGTCACGAGCGGACGATCCGTGCAGCGCACTACCCGGGTTGGGAGTTCACGCCGCCAGCCGCATTCGGCGCGGTCCTCGCCGGGCTGGGCGTGGCCGCCCTGTGGGCGGGGCTGTGGCGGATCGTGCGCGGGGGCGCGTCCCGGTTGAGCTGGCCGTGGCAGACGACGGCGCCGGGGGTGACCTTCACCCTGGCAGGGCTGGGTGGGGCCCTTGGCGCGCTGTTCGCGACGCACTCACACTCAGTCCGCACGGTGGCGTGGACCGCGGGTGCCGTGGGTGCGGTGGGGGCGGTGGGCATGGCCCGCTGGGCCTACCGGTGGGCGCGGCACAGCTTGCCGGAGGTGGAGCGGATAGAGCCGGTTGTGCCGGTGGACGAGCACCGCTTCCCGGGTGTCGTGTACGGACCGGGTCCGTGGAAGGCGCTGTCGATCGGGTGGCTCCGGGCGGGCCCGCAGGGACTCGCCGCTGTGCCCCCCGGACCGGCCCTTGGTACCGGCACCTTCGGAGTCCAGCCGTTCCCCGGGCCGTTGCGGCTGATCCGGGTGCGGACACCGTACAGGGACGACCCGCTGCGGGTGCGGTTCAACGGCTTCCAGCGTAAGTCGGACGGGGTGGATCAGGGGCCGTTCGCGGTCGTTGCCGAGTGCGAGGCCCTGGGCGGACCGGCGCCCGGGGCGCGCGTGCTGATCGGCGCGGACAGGGACGACATGCCCTACGTGCTCGGCGTACTGGCAGACCAGAGGCAACCGGCTAAGAACCCTGCCGACCCTGCTGAACAGCCAAGCGACCCTCAACGACCGTCGTGCACATAGTTCGCATCGAGGGGGGCGCCGTGCCCGCTGGGTGCCCGTTCCGAAAGGACACAGCGGGGAGCCACGGGAAACGACGGGCCCAGTTGCTCTTTGTCCCGGGTCGGAGTCTTGGCAGGTAAGCAAGGGGCCGCATACGCCGTCTTCCAAACTAGTGCTCCAAGCCCAGGCTGGGGCGCTTGACCGGGTCATTGAAACTCCCGGTCAAAGTCGCTGCGCCGACTACGGTGTCCTGTTAGAGCCCTGTTAGAGGTGACGTCGCAACTGTTGCAGGGCGTTGTCTGCGGCGGTACATGGGGGATGTGCAGGAAACCATCAGGATTCCGTGGACAAGTGCGCTCGCGGCGCTGTCGTTTCAGCCGCTGGCCTTGACGGGCTTGGGCGGGGTCGTGGGTTCGCCAGGGGTGATAAGGCCCTGGCTTTATGGGGCCTTGGCGGTGGCGTGGGCATCGCTGACCTGGCGGGCGGTCGCGATGCGGGTCCGGGTCTCCCCCGAAGGTATTCGCAGCCATGGGCTATGGCGCACGCGGTTCGTGCCGTGGGACGACCTGGTTGTGGTGCAGAGCTTCCCCGGGCCCGGCCTGTTGGAGTGCCCGATGGCCATCCTGTTCGACGGGAGTCTGGTGGAGCTCACCGGCGTGTACGGACTGCGCAGCGAGGACGAGTCACGAGTGGACCGGATCGCAGAGCGGCTCAACGCGCTGTGCGACCAAGCATGACCAGGGGGCCGGCACTACTCGGACAGGATGTCGAACTGGCCCGCCGCGTTGAGTGCTGCGCGCACGAGCAGATGTCTCCATCAGCATTCCGGAGCGGGCTGGTCGGACACGCCGCAGCGCGCGAAGAGGGATCCGGCAGTCCGGCGCCCCAGCGGCATTCTGACAATTTAGAAGTCGCGCTCGGATAGGCGCGGTGGAGGACCTCGGCTGCGGAACAGGCACAGGCCATAGCGATCATGAAGTTGCGATCCTCTGTGATCATCGAGGAGACATCACTTAGCGGTGCCGTCCGACGGTCTGGCCACCAGCCGCAGCGGCCTTGCGGCGCCCACTCGTGGAACGGATGAAATTGATGATCACGAGTGCCGGAACGATGAAAACTTTGAAGAAGACGATGTACGTCCCACCCTGGAATATGAACCCCAAATAGATTCCGTAACCCGCGAACCCCAGACCCAATAGAGCGTTGAAGATACGCCAGCCGACGCTTTGGCTCTCCACCTTCACCGCGGCCATCGCAAGCATGACCACACCGCTGAGCAGAAGTAGAATGACATACCAGGAGAAGAGTGGATGGCCACTGAAGTCGAGGTTCACGCAAGGCTCCTAAGTTTGACAGAGAGAATTACACGTAAACGGGAAGATACATGAAGGAGGAAAATGTGAAAGCCGTCGGGGTCAGTCTGGACTGCGAACAGCACAGCCGCGCGCACTTCAGCTTCAGCCTCTATGCGCTAGGCCTACGTCTCATCCCGTCGCACGGCCGATTGCCGCTTCGCAACAAGCGCCCTATATTGTCGGGTCCGCCGCCGCATCCTCCTCACGGCCAGCACAGTTGACATAACTACGCACGCGATCAGAAAAATCCTGTCTACGCTCACGAATTTCCATTCACTAGCTAGAGGTGTTTGGCGTGCCGGTTGCAACTGCCTCTCGATCATGGCGAGACGCTTTAAATGTATTATCCAGGCCGCGAGATAGTCCACGAATAGCAGTGTCGCAATTACGTCACCTACGCGAGCAGGGGCCTTGCGTGTTTGTGAATTGAGCACGGTCGGGCGCGAGGCCCTGGCCCGGTCCCGGTCGCCGACCCAGTTGCACTCGGCGACGGTGCCGTCCACGAGGTGGCGAGCTGCAGCTCCCAGCCCTCTGCGCTGACCTGTCGCGTGGGAAGCGCCATGATCCCGGCGTTGGCCACGAGGATGTCCAGCGGGCCGCGCCACGCCCGCGCGAAGGCCAGGGCGGAGTCGATGTCCGCCAGGTCGAGCGCCTCGGCCCGCACGGATCCGGCACCAGGGGCTGCGGCGAGTTCACGGACCAGCGGCTCGGCGGTCTCCGGACGACGAGTGGCCACGGTGACCTCCGCGCCGACGAGGGCGAGGGCACGGACCGTTTCGGTACCGATACCAGAGGCGCCGCCGGTGACCACGGCGCGGCGTCCGGTGAGGTCCACACCGTCGATCACCTCGGCGGCCGTGGCGTGGGAGTGGAAGGGGGTGGTGAGTCGGGATTCGGCGTCCACGGGCAGTCTTCCCTGAGGTGCAACGTCACGTACGCCACTCACCGTAGGACCGCACCGCTGGACGCTGTATAACTCGTCGTCCAGACTTCTTCAGCCATCGTCCAGAGGAGGTGCTCATGGATCCACTGGAGGATGTGCTGGCCCTACTGGAGACGCAAAGCCACCTCTCGACGGGCCTGGCGGCGGCAGGGCGCTGGACCGTGCGGTTCGTCCCACCCTCCGCCCTTACAAGGCGGTGTAACCTCCCAACACATGAGCGCCCTCCTGGGCCGTCCTGGGGCCGTGGAAGGGCGCTCAACGATGACCAACGTCGACAACTGCCGACAGCTCAGCAGCAGGTCAGAGCGGTGATCGATGAGGCGGCCGCACGTCACGGCCGCCCAGCGGGGCATCACACATCGCATTGCCCGCAAGGGCATCGAGTCCTCGACCCGCCTGGGCCGGCACCGTTGGACCGTGGAACGCACGATGTTCTGGCTTGCCGGATGCCGCCGACTGCACCGCCGCTACGAGCGCAGAGCGCGCTCGGTGATCAAGTGGATCTTCGAGCCGTACTTGCCCCGGTCGCCAGGATTCGGGCCTGTCAGGTCCCCCTTTTCAGGGACCGCGTGTTCACCGAGTCGATCGCGCAGCGGGACCAGTCCAGCTCACCGCGGGCGCCGAGCCCGTCGAGGACCAGACGGTGAAACTTGGCCCAGACCCTGGCCTTCGTCCACTCGGCGAAGCACCGGTGAGCCGTCGCTCCCGACGGCCCGAACGAGGCGGACGGCAGTTACTGCCACGTGCAGCCCGACGTGGCCACGAACGCGATCGCAGCCAGCACCTCCCGGTCACCGTGTCGGCGCCGGCCGCCTCCCTGCGGTCGGGTAGGCGCTTTCGGCACCACCCGCTGGAACAGCTCCCACAACTCGTCCGGAACCAGCCGCTCCACGATTCCCGCGCCAGGAGGCTACCCAATACGCCAAATGAGATGGCGTCTTAAGCCGCGGCTTCGTCTTTCATCTCGCCGCGCAGCGGTAGCCCGCAGGCGCGGTAGATGCTGTCGAGGACGCTCATGTTCGCCACAGCGTCCCTGGCAGGCGTAATGACCGGTCCGCCATCGAGGACCGCGGAGGCGAACGCCTCCAGTTGGCAGGCGTAGCTCGACGGATTCCGAGGTACGCGTTCTCGCCGTACAACGTGCCCTTCCGCACCGCGCGACGTACGGATCGTCAACTGGTGGTAGAGCTGGGGCATCAGGAAGTTGGTCACGTTCATCTCGCCGTCCGTCCCGACCGCGCGGGCCCGGATCGACAACACACGGCGCGACCACATTGACGCGCGAATGCGCCCGGTCACCCCGCCGGGGAAGGCGAGCTCGGCACTCATGGCGCGGTCGATGCGCGTGTCCTTGCGCAGTGTCAGCATCCGTGCCGAAGTAACCGCTGGCTCACCGTTCCCGAGCAGCCGGGCGACATGCACGGCGTAGCAGCCTGCGTCCATCGTCGCTCCGCCCGCAAGCGCGTAGTTGTACCGGATGTCGCTGAACCGTGGCAGAGGGAAGCAGACATCGGCTTCGACGCGGTGCAGCTCTCCCAGCTCCCCGCCGGTCACGACCTCGCGCATCCGTTCGGCAAGCGCGTGGTGGCGGTAGTGGAATGCCTCCATCACCACCAAGCCGCTGCGCGCGAAGGCGGCGTCGGCGGCGTCCGCGACGCGCTCGGCTTCGGCGCGGTTCGCGGTGAACGGCTTCTCACACAGCACATGCTTGCCGGCCTGAAGAGCTTTCAGTGTCCATTCGGCGTGCAGACCATTGGGCAGAGGCACGTAAACAGCGTCCACCTGCGGATCGGCGAGCAGGGCGTCATAGTCGGCGTGGACGACAGGAACGCCGTGCTTGCGGGCGAACGCCTCCGCGCGCGTCCGGTCGCGTGCCGCGACGGCGGTCACGGTGACGCGCGGCGTCTGCCGCGCCGGCTTGATCAGCGCGCTCGGCGCGATGGCGGCTGCCCCGAGCAGCCCGATCCGAAGGTCCTTGGGCACGGGGAGCAGTGTGCCAGCCGTGCCACATGGTGCAGAAGCCTGAGTGTTGGTGATCCACTGTATTCGGGACCACATCTCCACGGCTGCCCCTCGGGACAGTTCGGATTTCCCTGACAGTCCGGGTCTCCCCGGCAGCACCATCGCGCCGACCATCCGTCGCAACAGGAGCGTGCGCCATGAGTGCGGCGACTTCGGGGGCGGCCCTGCCCGTTCGGCACAGCGTCACCGCCCGATGCGTGGTTCGCCGGCCTGGTCCCTCGCGGCTGGGACAGCGCGCGGCGATGCGCCGATCAGCGCTCGGCTCCACGGAGCCGTGAAAGTGGCGGCACGTCCGGCACTTCGGAGTTGGACGGAACTACACCGAACCGAGCAAGCCGTCGAGGATGCCGCGCTCAGCAAGGTAGAAAGCGAGACCTGCCACAGGAGCAAGCAGCGCGCACAGCCAGTAGCGCTGCGCTCCGGCACGCGCCAGGTAAACGGTAAGGAGAGCGGTGAGCAGCGCTCCGATGGCCAGGAAGACGGTCGCCTCTCCCCAGTAGTGGAGCGCCAGTCCCAGCCAGAGCCCCTCCCCCAGCACCACCATCGCGATGGCCGCCCCGGCGACTGCTCGCGCCGCTCCCCGGCCACGCCGTACGGTCCACCCGGCCCACCCCAGCAGCGGCCCTCCGGCCAGCCCCGCCACCGACCATACGGCGGCGGTTCCGAGCCCTCCGGTGCCGAATGTGTCCCCGAGCGCGGACGCCGCGTAGTAGCCGACGCAGGTTCCGACCATCATCAAGGCCCCGCCCCAGACGGCGAGTGGCCGGGCCCGGATCAGCGCGCCGGCCACCGCGGTCCAGATGATCCAGGTGGACACCGAGTTGGTCGCCCGATCCAACAGAGGTGTCGTACCGTGCAGGCCGTACGTTGCCCCGCCGAGCAGCAGCCCGAACGCCGTGGTTGCGATGAGGACGATGACGGGGGCGTCGCGGCGGGACGCGGTGATGGTGGTCACGCCACGGCACTATACACGCGATGTATACGTGTGGTGTATAGCCGCCTGGTACTGGTCTTTGGGTGGGACCCGATCACGTGCCCCACCTTGACCCTCACACCGTGGAACGGTCGTGGCGCATGGCGTCCCGGTGGAGCGCGCCAGTGTCCGGACCGATCAACCTCGCCCGCCCCCACACCTGACAGCCGGGCTCCCTCTCCAGGATCTTCATCGGCCCTCTAGACCGCTTGCCCCAGGTGCTTGGCGAAGAAGTCGGCAAGTACGTCCACAGCGGGGTCCACGTACTCCTTCTTGTCGTAGAGGTCGACATGGCTGGCGCCGTCGATCCAGTGGATCTCCTTGGGCCCTATGGCGCGCTGGAACGCTTCGACACTCATCCACGATGTGACGGCGCGGGTCCCGACGATCATGAGCAGCGGCCGTTGCCCGATCAGCGGGACCGAAGCGAACGCGTCGAATGTCGCCATCTTGTCGATGCTGCTCCAGGTGAAGAAGCTCGCCGAGCGGGGGTGCTGGGCACGCGGAGTGCGGTAGTACTCGAAGCCCTCGGCGCCGTGCTCTCCGCCCAGCACGCGGGCCTGTTCAGCGGTGTCGGGGAAGAGAGTGAGGGTCGGCGGCTTCTGGTCCCTGGCCTCGGTGGTGCGGGCCTGGGCCGCAGCATCCAGCATGCCCTGGAAGACGGCAGGGTCCTGTGTCCCGTCGGCACCCAGGCGGAACTGGCGGGCGATGTCGGCAGCGCTGACCATGCCGACGGCCTTGATGCGGTGATCGCTCGCGGTGGCGGGGAGCACATAGCCACCTGAGGCGCAGATGCCCAGCGCGCCGATGCGTTCCGTATCAACTTCGCTACGGACGGTGAGGAAGGAGACGGCGGCCTTGAGGTCCTCGACGCGGTGGGCGGGATCCTCCAGACCGCGGGGCTCGCCGCCGCTCTCACCCTGGTAGGCCGCGTCGAAAGCGAGCGCGACGAAGCCCCTTTCAGCCAGACGCTGCGCGTACAGGCCGGCGGTCTGCTCCTTCACACTGCTGCCGGGGTGGCCGACGACGATCGCCGGTCGTGGGCCCTGTTCCGGGGTGTCGGGGAGGTAGAGGTGACCGGCGAGCGGGATGCCGGCGCTGTCGAAGGTGACATTGGTCTTCGCCACGGGGTTCTCCGTCTGTGTTGTCCCGGCAGGGCCACACCGCAGCGGTGGGCTGTCCGGGCCCGGCACTGTGCCGGGTACATCTCCACGGTCGGCGCACTCCCAGGCGCGCAAAAGCGGCGAGTTCCTGCCTGGGAAAAGACCTGCCCCCCTCACTCCTGTGCTGCTCGGGTGACAATGAGGAGCATGAATTCGGCACCCGACCCCCGCGAGCTCGGAGCTTTCCTGAAGGCTCGCCGAGCGCAACTGGCGCCAGACGAGTTCGGGCTGCCCGCGACGGACTCTCCCCGCAAGGTCACGGGACTGCGCCGAGAGGAGGTCGCCCAGCTCGCGGCGATCAGCGTCGACTACTACACGCGGTTGGAGCAGGGCCGTGTCCGAGCGTCCGCATCGGTGCTCGCCACCCTCGCCCGTGCTCTGCGTCTGGATGACGACCAACAGAAATACCTGTACGAGCTCGCCGGCAAGGCCGACGCCCAGCCGCGTCGGCGGCGGACCGCGCAGCGCGTGCGGCCCGCCATGCGACGCCTGCTCGACCAGCTCACGGCAACCCCCGCCATCGTTCTGGGCAAACGAATGGACATCCTGGCCTGGAACTTTGCCGCCACGGCTCTGTACATCGACTTCTCGCGTATTCCGGCCCAGCGACGCAACTATGTGAGCCTGCTGTTCACGGACCCGGTCATACGAAGCATGCATCGGCAGTGGGACCATGACGCCCGCGATGCCGTCGCCGCTCTGCGCATGGAGGCAGCCGCAGACCCCGACGACCCTGAGCTAGTCCGCCTTGTCGCCGAACTGTCCGTCCACGACGCCGACTTCCGCACGTGGTGGGCCGAGCATCGCGTCAACACGGCCAGCTATGGCACCAAGCACTACCAGCATCGGCTGGTCGGTGATCTCACGCTTGACTGTGACACATGGAGCAGCCCGGACGGCTCGGGGCAACGGCTCATGGTCCTCACCGCCGAGACTGGCAGCCCGTCGCACGATGCTCTGCGCATCCTGACCTCCTGGACGGCCGAGCAGTCGAGCGGGGGCCTGGTGGAAGGCCGGAACCAGTGAGCACCTGGACGCCTGAGGAGCTGTCAGTGCTCTCCACTTCAGGCTCTCTCATCCTCAGCGCCGCAGACGGCGGCCACCTGGCCGTGGAGGTCGGCATGGTCCTGGTAGGAGGCGAGCTCTACCTCCGTGCCTACCGAGGAGCCCGGTCGGGCTGGTACCAAGCGTCACGAGAACACGGTCGTGGGCGGATCAGGGTGGGTGATGTCGCTCGCGACGTCCTCCTGCAGGCCCTCGACGAGAACGGGCCGCACGACGCGATCGACTCCGCCTACCAAGCCAAGTACCCGAGCGTCGGCGGTCTCGTCACAAGCTCAGTGGCACGTTCCGCGACCATACGCATCATTCCAGCGCAGCCATCTCGTCGTCATTAATGTCCCGGACCCGCACACGTTCAGCCACGTGAGGATTGTCCTCGTCCGGCCGAGGCCGGACGGTGAACTGTCGAGCCCGGCTCCTACGATGCCGGTCATGGCATGCTTTGAGGATCGTCAGCCCTCCTTCTGGGACACCAGCAGCGACTACGGGGTGCAGCCGCCTCTGACCGACCAGGCGGTCAGGGAGGCCGAGCGGCTGTTGGTCGTCACGCTTCCCGACTCGCTGTTGGACCTGCTCCGCAAACAGAACGGTGGCCAGGTCAGCGACAGCCGGGATGCCTTCCCCACAAGCCGACCGACCTCATGGAGTGCCGACCACGTCCCGTTCGACAGCGTGATGGGCATCGGTCACCGCGAGGGAACGGTGTCCATGCTCGACAGCCCGTACCTGGTCGAAGAATGGGGCCTGCCCACGGCCGTGGTGCTGGTCTCGGGTGACGGGCACTACTGGATCGGGCTCGACTACCGGACCTGCGGCCGACACGGAGAACCGTCCGTTGTCTGGTTCGATGCGGACGACAACTCGGAACTGGCCCTCGCGCCGGACTTCCGCTCCTTTGTCAACGGCCTCACCTCCGCCCGGGAGTTCGAGAGCGAGTGGAGTGAAGACTCACCCGAGTGACCTCACCCACGAAGCGGTGACCAGCGGGGGTCAACTCCCTGCCACTAGTCCTCTGACCGGGAAGGTTCGCCGGGGCGGTCGTCCGGGCGGTTGCATGCACGGTGACGTCCGCTCCGACTGCTGGGGTGTGGTGGCTGAGCTTGTCCGTGTGCGCAGGTGGACCGACCAGGAGGGGCAGAAGCTGCAGCAGATCGTCCGCCGGGGCAGCACCAGTTCGGTGCGCTACCGGCGCACGATGATGCTGCTGCTGGCTTCGGCCGGCGGCAACCGGGTACCGGTGATTGCGCAGTTGGCGCAGGCCGACGACGACACCGTCCGGGATGTGATCCACCGGTTCGACGAGATCGGCCTGGCATGCCTGGACCCTCGGTGGGCGGGAGGCCGCATGCGTCACGCCACTGCCGAAAACGGTTGTGCACGGTCGACCAGGCACCGAACTCCTGCGGCATCTCCCGCCACTGTCCGCCCGTCCTGAACCGCCAAATCACGCGCTCGAACTGCTGCCGCAGCCGCTCGGGGTACGGACCGTACTCTCCGATAGGCAGGTAGGCCCGATGAACTCCCACTCGGCGTCGGTCAGTTGCACTCGCGTCACCCAAGAAGATCTACCCTCCCCGGCCGCGCCGCGAGGGCGAAATCCGGGACTGCCACCATCCGCCATCGAGTCGAGCTGGGTTCAGCCGAGACCACGATGCGCGGCCCACAATCCCCCGGCATGGCTGGCAGCTTCGGCGACCAGGGCCGCCAGTTCGGGTCTGTCGGGGACTGGGAACGAGACGTATGCGCCCCGACCACCTCCGACTGGGCGACCATAGGCCTTTACGGCGAGGTGACCGTCTGGGAGAAGCCGGACGTTGAGTGTGGTCAGCGTGAACGCTTCACCGCGTCGAGTGTCCGTCCAGCGGAGCGCTTGCGGGATCGTGACATTGATCGCCAGAGCACTCACTTCCAGGTCGCTGCTCATGGACGGATGATCTCACGCGAGTCGCCGCAGGCGACCGCCACCGGCTTATGTAGCAGGCAGCTTGATCACGACTCGATTCGCAGCCCAGCTGGCTGACGCGTTGGGCTCGATGTGGATGGTCTTGTCGAACGCCTGGTGCCCGATGAACTGTGGAAGCTGTTAAGGCGGGTAGTTTCAGAGACGGTGCTGCGACGTCCGCAAGGTGGCGGCCGCCGTCGTGTCGGCGACCGGGAGACGTTGGCGGCGATCGTGTTCGTGGCGGCATCCGTTGGGGCTGCCCGGGCAGTCCAGGTCACGGCCTGACCGCCGAACGCCGCCGAATCCCGGTCGTGGCGCTACCGGGCGGCGGGATCCGCTTCGATGTTGCCTGCCATGACCGACAGGATCCGTACGGTTTCGGTGTACTGCTCGACGGTCAGGCCCTTCAGCACCGCTGCGCGAGTTGTCTCAACACGTGCCGCGATGTCCGCGTGAACGGCGCGACCCTCGTCGGTGAGCGCGAGGAGGTTCGCCTCGACCGGCAGACCGGGACGGGTCCAGCCACGCGCCGCGACATCCTCCAGGACCTTGTCCAGGTCGGGCTCGTCCTGTGTCCAGAAGGGGGCCAGGGCCTCCATGAGTACGTCGCGCGTGGCGTGCCCGCGAGCGAGGGTGTTGAGGATCTGCCAGTGCCGGCGTCCGAGACCGACGTCGGCGAGGGTCGCGTCGAACTGCTTCTCCAGCAGGTTGTGCAGATGCTTGAGCCAGTAGCCGATGGGCTTGGGCGCTTCCACGAACCCTCCAAGAACGCATGTAGAATTACATGCACTTGTCTCAAACTATGCATGGAGGGATTGTTGTGGGCAAGCCGAATACGGACGTGGCAGACATTGAGACGGCCGTGGTCGCCTTGCGCCGCAGCCGGCAGCGCCGTGCACTGGCGCGGCTGGCGGAGCGCCGCGGCGAGCACGTCGGCCCTCACGCCGGGCTGCCCGACGCGGTCTTCGAGTTGCTCGACGCGATCGAAGCGGGCGAGGGGCAGGGCTTGGCACTGACCGTTACCGAGGCGGCGGCCCTGCTTGGCGTCGATCAGCCCAGGTCGAGCCGACTCGCCTCTCAGGCACTCGAGGCCGGGCTACTGCGACGTGAGGCCGACCAGCACGACGGCCGCAGGTCGTTGCTGGCCCTCACTTCCGAAGGACGGGACGTGCTCGCAGGGATGCGGAGATTTCGCCGCGGCATCATCACCGAAGCCACGGCCGGGTGGACTGCCGAGGACCGAGCCGCCCTGGCTCGCCTCTTGACCCGCTTCGTACAAGACTTCTCGGCGATCACGCCACACTGACGCCGGCTGCCCACACCAACCCAACGCCTTCCACGCCACCTGAAGGTGCGGGAACGCCAGTCGTGATCAAGATCGGCAACGGACCTTGAGACGAGTGCCGTGGCCGGAAACGGGAATACAGGCCGAGCAGGCAGGAGCCGTGCGGTCCCGACACTGCGCACATCTGCGGCTACATCTGGATCGGCCTACGGACCTGGTGGTGCGCGCGATCCCGCATTGGACGAGCGGACCCGTGCGCCCACCGCCTGAATCCGGCTCGAGAGGCCTCAGCACGCCCATCGCGTCGCCTCGCAAGACGGAACTCACCAGCGAGGCGAACCTTCGGAAAGTTGGAGTTCGCCCCTGCCGAAGGAGAAGTTCTCGTTCGGGACGGGAATCAGCGCGATGAAGATGTCGTCGGGCGAGACGCCGAGCGCCTCGACCACCAACCTGTTGATGGCCGCGGCCACTGCTCGCTTGTCCTCCAGAGGACGGTGCGCCCCGAGAAGTACCGTGATGATCATGGCGTCGCTGCTGCGCTGCATGCCCATGAAAGTCGGGTCCAGGAACAGTTCGCCGTCACCGTGTTCGCTGATCATGATGAAACGGTCACCCTCGGGGATACCGAGTCCCTGCACCAAGGACTGGTTCAGCGCGTCGGCAAGGGCGCGCTTCTGCTCCGGCGAGTAGCGGTTGGCGGGGATGTGAGCGTTGAAAACGGGCATGGGGTACTCCCTCGAGGAGTGCGGTGTCGGGTTTGAACTGTTGGTGATCACAAGGGCGTTGTGCCGCCGACCGGGCACGCCTGCCGAGGAGTGGCTCGTGCGATCGCCGGCAGGTGGCCGCGCGCGGAGACGTTGCGGCCTCGTTATGCCTTGGTGGCCCCGGACGGGGACCAGTCGGCGCCGTCCACCGCCGACCATCCGTCTGGGTGTTCGTCGATGCGGTGCATTCGCCTGCCCGCTCGTGCGCGGAGTACGTCCTCGGTGAGGGGGGTGATGAATGCATTGTCGGCCAGGGTGTACTCAGCGGCGAGCCGTCCGACCGTCGGGATGGCACCGGTGTCGATCCGACCGTTTTCGGTGTACAGGTCGTCTCTGATGTGGAACCGCACGACCTTGCCCCAGACCACGTGATCCTGTACATCGCCGACAGGAATGATGCGGTCGAGCGTGCACTCGAAGGCAATCGGTGCTTCCTTCACCCGCGGCACTTGTACGACTTCGCAGGTCTCTTTGACCAGGCCGACCTCGTCGAACTCGTCGCAACTGCTGTCGAACTCAGCGGCGCTGCGGTGCATATGGTGGGCCTGGGGAAGCGTGACCAGGTTGGTGACGAACTCCCCCGTGTCCCGAATGTTGACGAGGGTGTCCTTGAGGGTCTCCCCGTCCGACCGCGGCTGGATGGTCAGTGACACCATCGGAGGCTTTCGGCTCACTACGGTGAAGAACGAGATCGGCGCCAGGTTGGCGATGCCGGACGACGACAGAGTGCTCACCCAGCCGATCGCGCGCGGCGTGACCGACCCGATGAGGAGCTTGTACGCGGACCGCGCATCCAGCTCGTCGGAGTTGATGATCACGTGGATGGCCCTTCGGACGTGCGTGGCGGTGTTCCGCCGAAGACGATGTGGCGTTGGACTTGTGCCGGGGCGCAGGAGTGGTACCTGGTCTGACCCAGTGCGCGACCTGGCCGTGTGCCCCACTTGGCGGCGATGCGGCTCATCAACTGCTCGGTTTCACGGCCGTCTGAGGATGTGTTCCGCGATCAGCGCCAAGGTGCGGGCTGGGGTTTCCATGGGGGGCAGGTGGGCCGCGCCGTCGAGGACAAGACTGCGCACGTCGGTGTACTGCGGAACGATCTGCTCTTCCGCCACGGCGGCTGTCAGAACGGAGTCGTGCCGCCCGGTGAGTACAAGCACGGGTCGCTCGTACCCCTTGACCTGCTCGGACACGTCGTCCTGAGTCCAGGTCCGGAGGTAGGCGCGCATGGCCGCACGATCGGCGGTCTTACGGGACAGTTCGTTCACGTGGCGCACGAAGCCTGTCCCCAGACGCCCACCGGTCACTGCGGAGATGACCGCGGCCCGTGCGTCGAGGTCGTCGATGGCCGCCCCGAAGAACCGCGAGCCGTCTGCATCGAGAGGGAAGGCGCGGCTGGGAACCGCGCACAGCAACACCAGACTGCTCAGGCGGTCCCGGACTTCCGGCTGTCCGGACACCCACTGCGCGGCCTGGCCGCCCATGGAGTGCCCGACGAGATGGAACTCGTCCCATCCCAGGGTGTCGGTGAGATCGATGAGATCTCGCCCCATCTCGGAGACAGAGAAGTCACCTGCCAACTCCTTCGACCTTCCGTACCCGCGGAAGTCCGGGAAGACCCACGTGAACTGCTCGGTGTCGAGGAAGGGAATCATGCAGCCATAGCCTTCGTGGCCGGCCAGCCACGAATGCGCCCAGATGACCTTGGTCGCCCCGCTGCCCACTGTGCTGTATCCCAGAGTCATTCGCATGTCTTTCCGTTGGTCGAGAGCAAGTACTCGACGAATCCGACTGGCTGAGCCGGAAAACGATTCCCGCCATAGTCGGCGCAGAGCACCACGTTCACTGTTCGTTCCGATTCAGCACTCAGGAAGCTGCCGAGGGGAAAACCTCGAGGCCCTCGATCACGTCGCGCCCCTTGGCGGTGTCCGCGTACAGCCGCGCCTCCGTGATCAGCCCGTCGGAGACGGTGAACAGCAGGCAGTGTTCGTTCTCCATGGTGCGGCCGTTCTTCGCCTTCGCCCTGGCCGTGACAGGGACGACCACGTGCGTCCCGGCGTCGAGCACCGCGTGCGCGTCGTAGTTGAAATACTCGTAGTAATGATCGAAAAGGTCCTGGTAGAAGGCGACAAAGCCTTCGCGGCCGCGGAACGTACCGCCGTAGGGCAGAGATGTGGGGAAGTGGAAGATCACGTCGGGTGACATCAGGGTCACCAGATCGGATGAATCGTTCTTCTCGAATCCGGAATAGGCTCGTCGGCAGGCATCCACGATCGCCTGGTTGTGCGACATGCTTCCTCCATATGTGGGGCTGAAGCGGTGGTGGACAAGAAAGTGTTCCGGCCTGCACCGGATCTCAGCCGGTGGTGCACGCACGGTGGAGAGGCGTAGCGACGGATCGACCGGCTCGTCAGGGGTGGACAGCCGATCCACCGAGTCAAACAGGCCGCTGACGACACAGACGGAACCCTTGGGTCCGGCTCGATACGCTAAGTCTTAATCCGGAACCTAGGTGGCGTCAAGGCTGAGTTCCAGATGGCAACCCTGGAGTATGCTGGCGTCATGGAGTGGCAAGAACTTGATCTGGGCAACTGCAGCGTCGCGGCAACCCTGGCCCTGGTCGGCGAGCGATGGACTCTGCTCATCCTGCGCGAGGTCTTTGCCGGGCTTCACCGCTTCGACGAGATCGCCGACCACCTCGGGGTCTCCCGGCGTGTCCTGACCGAACGCCTTCGACAGCTGGTCGACGCCGGCCTCCTGGAACGCCGGAGTTATCAGGAGACGGGGCAACGCGCCCGCCAGGAGTACCACCTGACGACTCAGGCACACGACCTGCAGTGGGTGTTGGCCGCCCTCCTCCAGTACGGCGACACCCATCTGGGCGAAGAAGCGGGCGCGCCCGTAGTGCTGCAGCACTCCGGCTGCGGCGGCCCCGTTCATGTCGAGCTGCGCTGCTCCTGCGGGCACGAGGTCGCCGGCTCCGAAGTGGAGCCGGTCCTGGGCCCGGGCGCCATCAGGGTGTCTTCCTGATGCAACCGGCCCGAGACCGGACTCGATCCGCTTTGACGGACACCCGCCTGAACGTCCACAGACCACAGTGCTCGGTCCGGGCTCGGATCTCGCGCCGGTAGAAGTGCGTTCGTCGCGCGTCTCCAATGTGCAGAACTACGCGCAGCGGTCCGCGGTCACCGCCGGTCCCCGCCTGCAGGAGTCGCGACGGCTCCTTGTTTTCGCCTGAGGTCACGTGAGTGGTAGCTGTTCGCCGGCCGCCACACCGACTCCGCAATCGCACAAGCAGCGCTTCAACTGGGCGAACGACAACCCCTGGTCCGTACGGCATATGGGCACCCGAACTACCGCCCGGCAGTGGCTATTTGACTGCACAGGCCTGCGACCCACATGGTCTCTGGTCTGCCAACTGGCGTCGCGCCCCATCGGCAGGCAGCGGTCTCGAAGGGGCGCCTGCAGAACGCCATGGAGTCGCGGCCAGGCCACAGGTTGTCGGCCGGCAACCGCAGGCTGCCATCGCCAGATCACCCCTCTATGTACCGTCGGACCACCCCGTACCCTTCGCGGCATCCATTTGATGCAGCCTCCGCAAGGGAGTAGATGTGGTCTTTGTGAATCACTTGATTCCGTACTGGCCAGGCACGTTTGCCGGCGTCCCCTCTGCCCGCGCATAGCGGTCCTACGGGCAATTACACCACCAGGAACTGATCATGCCCGGAGCATCCCTGAGCTGGAGTGTCCACGTAGGCCCGTCGATCCCCACCGAGATCTCGGACCTGCCGCCCGACCTTCCCAAACGTATGTGGTCGCCGATCGCGGCTACGCTCATCGCAGGCGAGCGCGACGCGGTGCTGGTCGACGCGCTGATGACCACCGAGCAGGCCAGTGGGCTCGCTGACTGGGTCGCCGCGAGCGGTAAGACCCTCACAACGGTCTTCGTGACCCACGGGCATGGTGACCACTGGTTCGGGCTGGGCACTCTTCTCGAGCGTTTCCCGCATGCCCAGGCGTTTGCCACGCCGGCGACGGTGGACCAGATGCAGAAGCAGATGACACCGGAGTTCGTTGCGTCGTACTGGAACACGCGCTTCCCGGGCCAGATCCCCGACAGGTTGGTCGCGGCCGAGCCGCTGGGCGGCGATCGGCTGGAGTTGGAGGGCAACGACCTCGTCGTGGTGGAGCTTGGGCACACCGATACCGACGACACCACCTGCCTGCACGTGCCGTCGATCCGGCTGGTTGTGGCCGGTGACGCCGTCTACAACGATGTCCACCTCTACCTCGCCGAATCGCCCGCCGAGGGCCGTCGAGCCTGGCTCGACGCACTGGACACCATCGACGCGCTGAACCCGCAGACGGTTGTCGCAGGACACAAGCGCCCCGATCGCCCCGACGCCCCGCAGACCATCGCCGAGACCCGGCAGTACATCCGCGACTTCGAGACGGTCGCGGAGCGCACCACGACCACCCTCGACCTCTACCGCGGCATGCTGGAACTGCACCCGTCCCGGGTCAACCAGGGCGCGCTCTGGGGATCGGCCAGGTCTGCCAAAGGTTGACCAGCAACCGGCCTCGTGGCCGGCCCACTACGCCAGGCACTGCGGAAATGTTCATCAACCGCGGGAAGTAATCGAGTGGTCGCACTGCGATCTCCATCGGTTCGGACCGCCGGCAGAGTAATGCCGTGCGGAATTCAGGAAATTCTCCCGAACATCCCTATCGCACTGGAAACTGTCGCGACCGCTGCAATTGCGGTGACCGCCTGCACGACCCCGCATGCGCCTCACAGCCACGAGAGTTATCGTCACTAGATGGAAACGTTTGCCGATGAATATTCGCCCGGGCGGGCACCGCGAGTGTAGTTCCTGGCCACTCCGCAGCACCCGAACGCCGAAGGTGAACAAGATCGGTGGCAGGGCATCACTTATACATGTGATGATCAATTCGTCACCTATATAGGTGACGCCACGTGCAGGAGTCCGAGAATGAAAGCGATCCGATTCGCCCAGCACGGAGAGCCGACCGAGGTCCTTTCCGTCGAAGATGTGCCTGTTCCGGTGCCCGGAGAGGGACAGGTGAGGGTCCGCATCCTGGAGACACCGGTAAATCCGTCTGATCTCCTGTATGTGCGGGGATACTACGCGGGCGTCGAGGCACATTTCCCGGCGCCGACCGGGTTCGAGGGTGTCGGCATAGTGGAAACCGTGGGGCAAGGCGTCAAAGACGTCGCCGAAGGGCAGCGGGTATCGGTCGTCAATGGACCGGGAGGCAACTGGGCCGAATACGCCGTCGTCCCGGCCAGCGAGTTGTTCCTCGTACCAGATGAAATACCCGATGACCAGGTGGCATCCTTCGTCATCAACCCGGCCTCCGCCATCCTTATGGTCCGCCATGTACTGGCGGTACCCAAAGGGGAATGGCTGCTCCAGTCAGGGGCCGGGTCCGAATTGGGACGCATGATCATCAGACTGGCCAAGCGTGATGGCATCCGTACCGTGAACATCGTCCGCAGACGCGAGTCAGCAGCAGAACTGGAACGCCTCGGTGCGGATGTCGTCATCGTGTCCACCGAAGGGCCGATCGACGAACAAGTACGCAGAATGATCGACCCCGAAGGCGTCAAGTACGCCATCGATCCTGTGGTAGGAGAAACCGGCACCCAGATCTTCAAATCACTCAGCGAGGATGGGCGCATGCTGGTCTACGGCTCCCTCACCCGTGAGCCGATCCGCATCGGCGACGACCCGCGCTACATCCTGGCGGGTCGACGAACCCTGGAAGTCTACTGGTTGGGATACTGGCTTCCGAGGCTCACAGATGCGCAACGAGAGCAGTTGAGTCTGGACATCGCGGACCTTATGCGCGAGGGGATTGTGGAAACGTCTCCCGGGCGCAAGTACTCCCTCGACCAGATCCATGAAGCCGTCACCCAGGCCGAGGAGAAGGGAAGACAAGGAAAGGTATTCCTTGTCCCCGGAAATATGTAGCGCGGTCAGTCGCGGTCAGCCGTCTGCGCTATGCAAACCTGCCCACCAGAAGAAGGTCCGGCGTGCGGGCTGCCGCAGACGCCGGGAGAGGGATTTTCCACACGGCTGCCGGCGTCAGCGCTGCATGTCCAGAAACGGACGGGCAAGTCGGCCGGTCAAGCCCGAGCCGACATCCTCCCGGCCTCGATGCAGTAGCTCGCAACACGCCCCACTCGGGTCATCAGACCGAGTTGGGGAGGGGCTCCGTTCCCTGGGCGGGCCGGCAGCATACACGGAAGGCGGACCCGCTGCAGCCGCAGGCGCCACCCAGGGTCGGCCGCTGACGGAAGAGAGTCAGGAGGTAATGGAGCGCTGTCGTCCATCAGGCCGAGCACCGAGGCCCAAGAACAGGGGGTCGGCGCCCAGGCGCCCCGGCGCACGGGAGGCACGGGTGGCACGGGAGGAAGGAGGTGGCACGGTGACTTACTCGCCGCAGGACGGGCCCGAGGGCGAGCAGCCACAGGGCTCGGACATCATCACCGGCGACTTGGTGTTCATCCACGGTTTCCAGGACAACGCCGAGCCCTGGCAAGGCGTCATCAACCACCTGGAGTGCCCAGGGTGGGTGTCGATCCCGGTGAGTCTCCACCAAACGGTGCCGCCGGAGCCCCACCGCCGAGGCGAGACACTGGAGGCCTACCGCGATCACGCACAGGAGGAGCTGTTCGACGACGAACGTGCGCAACTGGCGGGCAAGCAGCCCGCGTATCAGCTCCTCAACAGCCTCGATCCCGAGGTGCAAGCTGCCTACCATTCCCGGGCCATGGCGGAGTCCGACGCCCATTTCTCGCTGCCGCCCTCCGTCGAAGAACCCAAGCACATCACGCTGCGGTCCACACGCAAAGCGCAGATGTACGAACCAGACGCGTGGGTCACCCGCGTCTCACCGACGCCGTTGCTGATGGTCGTGGGGCGAACCGACACCGTCACCCCCACCGATCTCGCACTCGCAGCATATGAGCGTGCTCTGGAGCCCAAGCGGTTGAGGATGTTCCACGGTGACCACTTCGACTCCTGCGTCGCGGCCTTCAAGCCGACGAGTGAAGCCGCCGCCGAGTGGTTCTGTGAACACCTCGCCGAACCGGGGTGAGGCCGGAGGGACCCGTCAGCGACACCTGCCTGGCGGCGTCACGCTTGCCTCCGTGCCCAGCGAGTCCCGCCCGGTTGGATCGGCATGCCACCTCCGAGTCCGCCGTCGCGTCGACAGGCTGGAAAGCCGTCACCACGCCTTTGGACACCGCCTGGCACGAAAGGCGCGCGCGAGCGACACTGCACGCGGGCGAATCGAAATACGCTACATCGCGTTCCTTATGTCACTGAGGGTAACGTCGATCTTCGATACCCGGTTGCCTTGATCGTGCCGCACCCAAGGCACCGCCCATATTGACCTCACTCCCACTAGCCTCTCCCAAAAATAGATAAAAGTTGTATGCTTATGTCGCTCACATACGCATCGACTGCGAGGAGTGATCCGAATGGGCTGGCCAGCTACGGTTCGCTACGGCACTGAGTCGGCACCGGGCGGGCTCGGCTTCGTCCAGGACCTCATGAACACCATCTCCGCCGGCAAGCCCCGCGCCGCGGACCTGCTGGCGGATCCCGGCGAGGCCCAGGCTTGGCTTGATCGGGCGCTGGTGCAGTGGAGCGAGGCCACCGGCGCGGCCGTGGCCGGAATCGAACTCGAGCCGCACGACCAGGAGGAGCTTCGTGCCTTCCGGGACGATCTGCGCCGGGCTACGGGGCAGGGCCGCGACGACGCGCTTCCGCCGCTGCACACCGCGGCCATCGCGATGCAGCTCGGCGGGAACGGGGAAGTGCGACCGGAGCCGCGCGGCACCGGTTGGCGGCGGGTCGCGGCACTGGCTCTGATCGAGATCTTCCAGGCCCAGCAGGCCGGCAACTGGCAGCGACTGAAGCTGTGCCGCAACGAGCGGTGCGGGACGGTGTTCTTCGACCGGTCGCGCAACAACAGCGGAGTCTGGCACGACGTCAAGGTCTGCGGGAACGCGGCGAATCTGCGGGCCTACCGCGCCAGGCAGCGCGCCCAGAGCACTTCGTAGGCGCCCTTTGGCATGTCAACAGCGTGGGGGCTGCCCACCGAAGAGTTTCGGCGGGCAGCCCCCACGCGTATGGAGCGTTCAGGCGGAGCCGGCGCTCTCGATCCGGTGCTGGTGCACGCGGAGATGCATCGTGGTCAGATCCAGCAGCGGAACGTCCAGCCCGAGCCGCTCAGCGCGGGAGACCAGGTCCCCGAAGATGTGCTCGACCTCGGCACTGCGGCCGCCTGTCACATCGCGGTAGAGGGACGAGGTGAGTGAAGAGCCGGCTGCCGTGACGGTCGCCAGCGTCTGCTGAAGGTCCGCATCAGGCACAGGGTGGCCGGCGGCAGCGGCGATGGACGCGCTCTCCTGGACCACGCCTTCGGCGAAGGCAGTCCCGCCGGGGACGGCCACGACCTCGCCCACCGATCCCCGCATCAGGCAGGTCACCGCGCTCACCGCCACGATGAAGACCCACTTGGCCCACATCTCTCCATCGATGTCATCGGAGAGCCCGGTCGGGAACCCGGCGTCGCTGAGGGATCGGTGCAGGTCCTCCAGTCGCGCCGGGGGGGTCTCGTCCCGAGCGCCGTAGCGCAGACTCTGCAG
Organism: Streptomyces sp. NPDC046900; assembly: GCF_040644975.1. Lineage (NCBI taxonomy): Bacteria > Bacillati > Actinomycetota > Actinomycetes > Kitasatosporales > Streptomycetaceae > Streptomyces > Streptomyces sp. NPDC046900. The sequence continues at coordinate 46,218 of NZ_JBEYXD010000022.1, forward strand.
ATCGGCCAGCCGGACGATGTCGCCGTTGTCATCGACTGTGGTGACCACCTTCGCCACACCGCCGAGCACTGTCTCGCCACCGAACCGTGCGGCCAGGGCGTCGATGTGGCGCATCCCGTTGAGGAACGGGACGATCAGCGTGTTCGGACCGACCGCGGTTGCCATGTCATCAATGGCCGGCTCCAATCCGGTGGCTTTGACGGAGAGCAGGACCACGTCGTAAGGGCCATCGATATCGCCGGCCTGCACCGTGCGGGGAGCGAGGACTGTCTGCTCCCCCAGACCGATGATCCGCAGTCCCCGCCGTGCCAAGCGCTCCGCGCGCTCCGCCCGTACCAAGAAGGTCACGTCCCGGCCCGCCTGGGCGAGCCGGGCTCCGAAGTAACCGCCGGTCGCACCGGCACCCACCACCAGGATCCTCATAAGCCACTGCTCCTCTCACGACCTGGCGACGACACTCCGCCCACACCCCTTCTGTTAGAGGCAATCACGGTGCGGTCATTTCCCATTTGTTTCCTTGGTCCCTCTTGAAAACGAAGTCTACTGGATCACTCCTCCTTGCACGACATAAGTAACGCGCTTACGCTTATGTCATAGGGGCTCGATACCGAGCACCGCCCCCGGCCTCCGGCCAGCGCCGCCATGACGAGCCGCTTCACCGGTCATGGCCGTACGGCACACAGCGCTGTCCATGCGCCGCGCCTCAATCGATGGAGGGCCTCGAATGATCATCGACGCTGCGGAGCTCGACGCCACTCACGCATACAAACTGCTGATCGGAAGCATCATTCCGCGGGCCGTGGCCTGGGTCAGCACGGTGTCCGACGAGGGCGTCGCCAACCTCGCGCCCATCTCGTTCTTCACCGCGGTCGGGCGGAAGCCGCCCATGGTGTCGATCAGCCTGCAGCCCAAGGCGGATGGGGTGACCCTGAAGGACACTTTCGTCAACATCCGTGACACGGGCGAATTCGTCACCAACCTCGCGACGCTGCCGCAGGCGGATGCCCTGCACCATTCGGCGTTCGAGTTCGACCGGGACGTGGATGAGTTCACGGCGCTGGGGCTGACCAAGGAGCCTTCCGAAGTGGTGCGCCCGCCGCGGATCAAGGAGGCGCCGATCTCGTTCGAGTGCGTCGTCGACCGCATCATTCCGGTCGGGGACGACGGCGTCGATCACGTGGTGTGGGGCCGGGTGGTGCGCTTCCACGTCAGGGACGACCTCTACCTCGATCGCGGGCGGATCGACACCGCCGCACTACCGGCCGTGGGCCGCCTCGCCGGCGAGTACACCCTGGTCGACAACGTCTTCACCACGCCCCTGGACCAGGAGTTGCTCCTGGCAAGACAGGGCCGACGGATGGCGCGCCTGGACGCGAAGACGGCCGACTGGTCCCCGCTGGACACCAAGGAATGGTCCCCCTCGGGCGCGACGACGCCTGCCCCCGGAAAGTGACACCGCGATGAGGACTGAACGGATCGGGGCAACCGATGTGCGGTTCCGCCGGCAGGGCGAAGGCGACCTCGCCCTGGTGTTCGCCCACGGCTTCCTGGACGACCAGTACGTCTGGGATCCGCTGACCGCCGAACTCAAGACGACCGGCGGAGTTGCGGGAACGTCTGCGCGGCGTGGTCGACCCCGAGCATTTCCACCAGGGCTGAGTCCCGTTTTCCTCAGGAAGGTTATTCATGGTTGAGCGTCAGACTGTCGAGTTCGAAGCCGACGGCGGAGTCACGTTGCGCGGTTGGCTCTTCCTGCCGGACGGGCCAGGCCCCCATCCGGCGATCACGATGGCCCACGGCTACGCCGGGGTCAAGGAGCACGGCCTTGAGCCCTTCGCGCAGGCTTTCGCCGAGGACGGGTTCGTCGTTCTGCTGCACGACCACCGCACCTTCGGGGCCAGCGACGGCCAGCCGCGGCAGGACGTCGACCCCTGGAGGCAGATCGCCGACTGGCGGCGGGCCATCTCCTACCTGGAGAGCCGGTCCGAGGTCGACGCCGGCCGGATCGGACTGTGGGGTACGAGCTACGCCGGCGGCCACGCGATCGTGCTGGGCGCGACCGACCGCCGACTGCGTGCTGTGGTCTCCCAGGTGCCGACCATCAGTGGCTACGAGCAGGGGCTGCGCCGCATCGCACCGGACGCCGTCGCGACGCTGGAGGAGGCCTTCTCCGAGGACGAGCGGGCGCAGTTGCGGGGCGAGGCTCCACGTACCCAGGTCATTGTGAGCAGTGACCCTGCCGTACCCGCCTCCTACCGGTCGCAGGAAGCCATCGACTTCTACCTGCAGCCCAAGCCCGACGGCGTATGGGAGAACGAGGTCACGGTCCGCTCCACCCGCGCGGCCCGCATGTACGAGCCCGGGCCCTGGATCACTCGGGTCTCCCCCACACCGCTGCTCATGGTGGTCGCCCTGAACGACACCGTGACTGTGACCGACCTTGCGCTCGCCGCCTACGAGCGTGCGCTCGAACCCAAGCGGCTGCAGCTCATCCCGGGCGGTCACTTCGACCCGTACACCACGCAGTTCGACCAGGCGAGCGCCGCCGCCCTCGCATGGTTCCGCGAGCACCTCGCCTGACGACCGGACAACCCCACGGGCCGCATCGCCGGCACGATCTCAAGGACGAAGCATGCCCCATCTCACCCACTCCATCGACGACGGCCTCGCCACGCTGGTCCTGAACAACCCGCCGCAGAACCGCATCGGTCCGCAGTTGGCCACCGAACTCTCCGAAGCTCTGGAGTCGATCGGCCGCAGCGGTGCCCGAGCGGTCCTGGTGCGCGCCGAAGGCCCGGACTTCAGCTTCGGTGGTGACATCGTCGACTGGCCGGGTGCGGACGTACGGGAACTGCGGACCCTCTTCGAGCGCTACATGCAGGTCTTCAACCAGCTCGAGCGGCTGCCGCTGCCGGTCATCGCCGCGGTACACGGCCTGTGCTTCGGCGGCGGTCTCGAGCTCGCGCTCCGCGCCGACGTGGTCTTCGCCGCCGAGACGGCCCGCTTCGGCCACCCCGAGCAGACCCTCGGCATCGTCACCCTGCTCGGCGGGATCTACCGGGTCGCCGAACGAGCGGGCCGGGCGCGCGCCGCGGAGTGGGCGCTCACCTCGGAGCAGGTACCGGCCGCGGTCATGGCCGACGCCGGCGTGATCAACCGGGTCGTTCCCGACGACGCCCTGCTGACCGAGGCGACGGCCTTCGCCCGCAAGGCGGCCAAGGGTCCCACCCGCGCCTACGCCGCGCACAAGGCCCTGCTGCGGGCCTGGGCCGTCGGCGGGATCTCAGCCGCGGACGAGGCCATGTTCGACATCGCCATGCCGCTCTTCGAGACGGAGGACGTCACAACGGGTCTCGCCTCGGCGGTCAAGGCCTTCAAGGCTGGGCTGCCCCGACCCGCCATCGACTTCCAGGGCCGCTGACCGTCCAGGACCTGCCCGCCGCAGCTGGGCAGGTCTCCCCCGCGCACGTGGGTCGGGGCCCTGCCGAAGGCTGTCCCGACCACATCAACCCCGTCACCTTCGACCCACGGATGGCCCCCGGGGCCGTCGCCACCGCCGCACGGCTCGAGGGCATGGCTCGGCGCTGAACCATCCCGCGGAGTCACCACGAACGGCCATGCGGCCGTCGATCCACCCCCTGTCATGGAGAAATCCGGAGTGCATCCCCAGCTTCATGCCCCGCCGCATCACAGGCGCCGCAAACCCGTCCGCGCCTGGTTGCAGCCGTTCCTCATAGGCCTGGTCATCGTCTCTGCTTTCGTCAGCTGCTACATCGGTCTCACGCGAGATCCCCAGCCGCACCGCATACCCGTGGCGGTCACGGGGCCACTGCTGGCGAACAAGGTCCAGCAGGCGCTGGGTAATTCGATCGACGCCCAGCAAGCCGACTCCACTGGTGAGGCACGCGACGCGCTCCTGCATCGGGATGTGGTGGCCGTGCTCGGCGCGGAACATCACGGCAAGGCTCTCAAGCTCGACGTCGCGAGCGCGAACGGCCTGTCGACGACGACTGCGGTCACCAAGCTCGTCACCGCGTACGCACACGGCGCAGACCAGCACGTCACCGTCTCCGACGTCGTACCGCTCGACCAGTACGACGCACGCGGCCTGGCAGGGTTCTACGTCGCCTTCGGAGTGACCCTCTCCGGCTTCGTCCTCGCCCAGAACGTCATGGGGTTGGGCAATCTGATGCATCTGCGGCACCGCTTCACCCTCATCACCGGCTTCTCCGCAGCGTCAGGCCTTGTCGCCGCCACCATCGCCGGCCCCGTCCTCGGCGCCGTCCCCGCACCGTTCCTTCCTCTCGCATTCGTACTGGCCCTGCTGGCGGCCGCCGCAGCGTTCACCACGAAAACGCTGGCCACATATCTCGGACCTTTGGGTGTCCCCCTCGCCACGTTGCTGCTCCTGACCATCGGAAACTCGACCAGTGGCGCAACGATCGGCACCGACCTGATGCCCAGCGGAGCCCGAGCGGTCTCCGCGCTCCTGCCTCCCGGCGCCGCCGTCCGCGCCGTGGCCGACCTCAGCTACTTCGACGGTTCCCATGTGTTCGCCCCGCTGGCGACGCTCGTTCTGTGGGCCGTGGGTGCCGCGTTCCTGCTGGCCAACCGCACTGAGCGGACAGCTCCCAGCCTTCAGGTCACCTGAGCGATCGAGATCGCGGCCACCTCTACCTCAGCGTGCACACCGTGGACCCCCACCTGCGGAAGGCGTTCCGGAGACTCGGCGTCCGCTCCCGGCGTGAGCCGGCCAAGCAGAAGGTCACCTCAGCCCGCCTTGAAGAGCGCCTTGTCTCTGCGGGAGTGTTTGGTTCGAGGTTCAGGCGTCGCGCACGTTAGGACAGGCGACCTCGATGCGGATGCTTCCACCGATCCGCAGTGCCGTGGTGCGGGTTGATTCCATGGTGAAGCCAGCCGCGGCGATCTTCTGCGATACCGCGTCGCCGACGTTTTCGCGTAGCTGTTCGCGCATCCGGCCGCGCATCCCGACCTTCTCGGGCCCGCGGCCGTGCGCATGGACGTGTCCGTGCTCGTCGAGCACCGCGTCGGCCAGGACCAGCAGCCCGTCGGGCCGCAGCACCCGGCGCACTTCGGCCAGCAGCGCGTCCTTCGACGTGCTGTCCAGGTGGTGCAGCATCAGGCTGGAGAAGACTCGGTCGAACGAGGCGTCGTCATAGGGCAGTTCCTGTGCGAACCCGCGGTCCAGGCGTACGGTGAGGCGGGCCCGCCGGGCCTTGCGCCCGGCCTGGGCCAGCGCCTTCGGGTCAGGGTCCAGCCCGACGAGGTCCACGTTCCGGTGCCGCTGACCGGTCGCCCGCAGCAGGTTCCCGGTACCGCAGCCCACGTCCAGCACTCGATGCCCGTCCCGTAAGGCGGCCAGCCTGATCATCTCCTGATGGACGGAGTGCAGCCCGAACACGCAGTGCGCCACGTCATAGAGCGGCGTCAGGAAGTGCTTTCCCAAGCCTGGGATGTACTCCCGCTCGGTATGCGGCTGAGACAGTTTTTCGGTCATGTCCTCATTCTGACTGCGACTTGAGCTGCGGACCTGTACCGATTTGTGGCTCCCATGGGACGATTCGACGGTGCGGACCATCCGAACGGCGCCCAGCCGGGACCGGCCGGCGACCTACTCGATGCGGCCGGCACCCGGCGAGCTGCCCGTGGCGACCTGGCGGCTGGACCACAGCTGGGAGAGCACCGGCACATTCGAGGAGCACGCGCACGACTTCCCCGGCCTGGCGTACTTCCAGACCACCGGCGGGCTGCTGCGCACCGGCCGGCGGTCCTGGCCGATCGAGGCCGGCGACCTGTTCGTCGTCGCGCCCGGTGACGTGATGGGCCACTTCCACGCCGGCGACCTGGCCCACGCCCAGGGCTGGGGCGTGTTCTTCACCGCCGACGTACTCGGCCCGGACGTCCCCGGCGCCCACCTGGCCTGGCGCACGCACCCGCTGCTGTTTCCCTTCGTCCGTGGCGGAGCGATCGGCGCCCTGCGGATGCGGGTGCCCGAGGCGGAGCGGACCGAATGGACCGCCCGGATCCAGGCCCTTCACGACGAACTGACGCACCGCCAGGACGGCTACCGAGAGGCCGTGGCGGCCCACCTGACCCTGCTGCTGATCGCGGTGTCCCGGCTCGCTGCCGACATCGTGGGCGACCTACGCGAGAACCACGAACAACTGCTCGCCGAGGTGTTCGAGGTCATCGAACAGCGCTATCCGCAACCGCTGTCACTGCGCGACGTGGCCGCCGCGGTCAACATCTCCCCAGGCCACCTCACCTCGACGGTACGCCGAAAAACCGGGCGTACGGTGCAGGCGTGGATCACCGAGCGACGGATGGTACAAGCCCGGCGTCTGCTTGCCGCGACCGAACTGCCGATCGGCGAGATCGGCAGGCAAGTGGGCTTCCGGGACGCCGGGTACTTCGCCCGCACCTTCGGCAAGGTGCACGGAACGAGCCCCGCACAGTGGCGGCGGGCCGGCGCCGAACCTACAACTCGCACCACTCACCCAGATCGCGAGGCGCCCCCGTCCGGATGAAGTTGCGCACGAGAACCCACGCACGGTCGACAGTCAGGACAAAGTCACCAGTGAACACTGCCAGGTCATCCATGATCGGGATGTCGACCGCGACATCCGCCGCGACGGTGCCATCGCCGACGAGGAGAGACGTCACCTCAGTGTCATCGAACAGATGGATGACCGCCTGATCGCCTCGGAAACCCAGGGCCAATCGAGGAAACTCACCGCTTGGCAACCAGACTTCGAGGTACCCCTGCCCACGGAAACGCAGTTCGGTGAGGCGATCCGACAGATCCCTCACGTCCGAACGTTTCTCCACTGCGGAAAACCGTCCCGATTCCGGTGACGTCGCCGCCCATATCACGCCCATCGCTGCACCTCCGCCACGCACCCCGTCTCGACCTCGGGCTCGCCAGGGACGAAGTCCCGGTTGTAGTCGTACGGCGCCATCACCATGCCGATCGCCTGGAGCACGTCCCGTGGGCCGCAGCCGCGGACGCACCCAGTCACTCGTTCTTTCGCCATGGCCCGTTCCGCATGTCATCGTCGCCGGACCGCAGGCCACGAGCCGGCCGTCGCAGACCCGCCGCCGCGACCGCGCACGGCACCTCGGCACGCCGCCATGTTCGCCGGCTCCCCCAGGTGTCGGCGGCCCGGATTCGACGCCCCCCGGCCCGTCCCTCGACCACCGCTGTCAGGTCGACATGGTGTGCTGTCCGACGTGGGTGGGCCCAAACCACCGGTTTCGTCCCGCAGCCTCCCACGTCGGCCGCACACACGATCCACACGGGCGATCAACTTGGATCCATGAACTACGCGACATGGCCATGTTCGGCTCCTACGATGGCGCAATGCGACTCCCGGAACTCGAACAAGCGAACGCCCGCACGCTGGCCCACACGACGTCTGTCCGGCCGGTCTCCACGGGTGAGATCATCCGCGTCCACCGTAAGAAGCACCCGTATCGGGGCTACGTCGAGATCGACTCTCCGTACTGCCCGCCGTTCGTGATGTTCTGCGTGAACGACGACGCGGTCGCCCTCGACACCGTGTGGAACGGTAAGTTCGGTTACGAGCCCGGCAGCCTCGCCACGTGGTCACGCCTCGCTGCGAAGAGCACGACGATCGCCGACGTCGGAGCGCACGTCGGCTACTTCTCCATGATCGCGGCGCTCGCCAGCCCTAAAGCGAAGGTGCACGCGTTCGAGCCGGTGGACATGGTCCACGCCCGACTTGCGGTGAACGTCCGGTCGAACAACGTCCAGAACGTGAAGCGTTACCAGGCGGGTGTGTCGAGCGAGCCGGGCTGGGCCGACATCAGCGTCCGGTTCTCGGCAAATCTCCTCTCGACCGGCTCGTCCCTGGAGCATGCCGCCGCCGACGCCGAGATGAAGCGCATCAAACTGGTCACCCTCGACGAGGTCTTCGCCGACACGAAGCTCGACCTCATCAAGATTGACGTCGAGGGCCACGAAATGTCGGTCCTCCAAGGTGCCCGACAGGTCTTGAAGCGCGACAGGCCCGCCGTGATGCTCGAGGCCCTGCCGGACGCGCCGCTGGATTCGCTCATCGCCGAGTTCAGCCCGCTCGGCTACGACTCCCACTGGATCGCCGAAGCCGACGGGTCGCTCGTGCCGTCGACGGCGCCTCGGCCGAAGGGCTCGCGGAACCTGCTGTTCGCACCCCACGGCTAGTCCACGCCTTATGGCCGCAGGCCCCCATCGGGTCGGCGCCTCCCTTGCCCAGATCGCGTGCAGTCTGCGCGACGGTGGGACCAGGATCCGGTACGGATCACGAGTCGTGCATCGAGTGACCACTGGGCATTCATTCGTATTTCCCGCTACGCGGATAACTTCGCGCTGGCACCAATCGTGTCGGACGGGAAGTCGGTGAGCATGTCCCACGGTGGCGGAATCCCGCGGCGCAGTATTCTTCGCATCGGCGGAGGGGCGATTGTCTCGGCGGTTGTCGGGACTCCCGCGTGGGCCGGTGTCGGCGAACGCGCGTACGCGTCGACGAACGCGATCGAGCCCAACCCCGACCGTCATGTCGAGGTGCAGCTGCTCAACATCACGGACCTGCACGGGTACCTTCAGCCTGCGGAGGTCGCCGGTTACAACGTCCTGACGGGCCATTCGGGAGCGCAGGTCGTGGTCGGCGGGGTCGGGTACATGGCCGCTCACCTGAAGAGACTACGGGCCGGACGGAAGAACTCGATCTTCTTCGCATCCGGTGACAACTTCTCAGGTTGGACTTCGAGGCGGACTCGCCGGCCAACGAGCCGACGGTGGAGGTGCTGAACAAGCTCGGCCTGCAATTCAGCACGGTGGGGAACCACAAGCTCGACCAGCGTTTTCCCGAGTAGCTGATCGACCACATCGAGAAGGGCAAACCCTACGGGGTCCCCGGGCGCGACGATTCCTTCACGGACTCGACGGGAAAGAGGTTTCGGGGTGCGAACTTCCCCTTTTACACATCCAACATCGTGTACGCCGATACGGGAATGTCGATTGTGCCGCCGTACTCGGTTGTATGGGTCGATGCCGGTAAAGGGCGCAAGCTGCCGGTGGGTTTCATCCACCTGACCGTGCTCGGAACAGTGACCGGTTCGACGTCGTACCAGCCCGGCCTCGGCGAGCTCGACGAGATAGCCACCGTCAACAAGTACGCGGCCGAACTCAAAGCCAATCCGTCCTGCGAGTAGCGGCATCGAGCTGAGAGGCACTCCGCCCGTTCGTGCTCACCGGCAGCCGGCCCGCGGTCCGTGGAAAGCAGTCCCCCGCCGCGTACCACCGCCAGGGCGACCTCTGGCAGGGCGACCTTCGGCAGGCGCGGCGGGCCCTCCTCCACCAGGAGGGCATCCGGGGCGCAGTGACGGGTGCTCAACGAGCCTTCGGGGACAACGCGGCCACGTGCTTCATCCTGTAGGACGGCAAGCACACCGAGGGTTGGGCCAAAGGACCGGTCGACAGTTCCCTCGTACGCGGCGCGCCGCCACTTCGCGAGACGCTGGCCCGTCTGCAGCGGGCCGCAAAAAGCAAAGGCAAGGAGGTAACCCTCTCCTCGCCACTCTCAACTTATAGCGCACTGGGGGGCTTGCCGCAAGGCCCTGGTCGTACTGCACAATCGTCCGCCGAGCCAGAAACCGGGGGGAAATAGGTGAGTCGCGAAGTACGTGTGCTGTTGTCTACCTACGGGTCGCGTGGGGACGTCGAACCGCTGGTGGGACTCGCGGTGCGGTTGCGGGCGCTCGGCGCGGAGGTGCGGGTGTGTGCTCCGCCGGACGAGGAGTTCGAGCGGCGGTTGGCCGATGTCGGCGCGCCGTTGGTGCCCGTCGGCCGGTCGGCGCGCACGTTGACGACCGGGGCGCCGCCGCCGTCATCCCTGCCCGAGCGTGCGGCCGAGTTGATCGCCGGCCAGTTCGACGTGCTCACGGCGGCGGCCGAGGGATGCGATGCGTTGGTGGCCACCGGCGTGATGCCGGCCGCAGCGGGCGCGCGGTCGGTGGCCGAGAAACTCGGTATCCCCTCCGTGTCCGTGACCTTCCAGCAGCTGACCCTGCCGTCGCCGCACCACGCGCCGTTGGCGTATCCGGGCAGGCCGTTCCCGCTGGGGGTGACCGACAGCCGGGTGCTGTGGGACCTGGACGCCGAGAGCATCAACGCGCTGTTCGGTGCGGCACTCAACGCGAACCGTGCGTCGATCGGCCTGCCACCGGTCGACAACGTCCGCGACTACGTCATCGGCGACCAGCCGTGGCTGGCGACGGATCCGGTCCTGGACCCGTGGCGGGAGACGCCGGACCTCGACGTCGTCCAGACCGGCGCGTGGATCCTGCCCGACGTTCATCCACTCACGCCCGACTTGCTGGCGTTCCTGGGCTCCGGGACACCTCCGGTGTACGTGGGCTTCGGCAGCATGCCCATGGGCACATCGACGGACATCGCCGAGGTGGCCATCGAGGCGATCCGCGCGCAGGGCCGCCGTGCGGTCGTGGCCCGCGGCTGGGCCGCCCTGGGCCTGATCGACGACCGGGACGACTGCTTCCTCGTCGGCGAGGTCAACCAGCAGGCACTGTTCCGGCGGGTGGCCGCTGTGGTGCACCACGGCGGTGCGGGCACCACGACGACGGCCACCCGGGCCGGCGCGCCTCAGGTGGTGGTGCCCCAGGCGACGGACCAGCCGTACTGGGCCGGCCGGGTGGCCGACCTGGGCATAGGCGCGGCGCACGACGGGCCGACTCCGACCTTCGAGTCCCTGTCCGCCGCGCTCACGACGGCCCTGTCCCCCGAGACCCGCGCACGAGCGGTCGCCATGGCCCGCATGATCCGTACCAACGGAGCAACGGTTGCCGCGAAACGACTGCTCGACGCGATCAGCAAGGCAAGGCCGCCGGTGCCCGCATGAAACACGCGTGACCGTCGAGCCGGCACCCAGAACACCAGCACCTGCAAACCCTGGCGACCTGACTGGCAACGGCCACGGGACCCGCACCGGGCGGAGCGTTGCCCGTCGCGGTCACCCGCTACGTCACACCGGTCCGGGCGCCTTGCCGCGCGTCATGGTCGCAAGCGGCCTCACATCGGAGCTGATCACGTGAAATCCTCGACCACCAGCGCTTTCGACCTTCCCGACCGCCTCTCCCACAAGGCCGACCCAAACCTGATCGCCGGCGATGAACAGCACTTCGCGGCCCTTGCGGAGTGCCTCGAGCAGTCGATCGCCGAGGTCTCCGACCGCCTTGACGCCGAGCGCAAGGCGCCCGGCGGCCTCGGCCGGCAGGCGATGGACCGGGACGCGGAGATCCACCGGCTGACCGCTCGCCTGCGGGCCTTGCGTCGCTTCGGCCTGGACCTGTGCCTCGGACACATGGTCAGCGCGGACAACCCCGAGCCCGTGTATGTCGGACGACTTGGGCTTACGGACAGTGAGGGCCGTCGACTGCTGGTCGACTGGCGCTCCCCCGCGGCCGAGCCGTTCTTCGGAGCCACCCACGCCAACCCGATGGGCCTGGCGAGCCGCCGCAGGTATCGCTGGACCCGCGGCCGGATCAGCGACTACTGGGACGAGGTGTTCACCTCGGACGGATTTGCCGGGCACGCCGCGCTCGACGACCAGTCCGCCTTCATCGCCAGCCTGGGCAGCAACCGGTCGCCACGGATGCGGGATGTGCTCGGCACCATCCAGTCCGACCAGGACGCCATCATCCGCGCGGGATCCCGAGGCGCTCTCGTCGTCGACGGCGGTCCGGGTACGGGCAAGACCGTCGTCGCCCTGCACCGCGCCGCCTACCTCCTCTACTCCGACCCCCGCCTCGGTCACCGCCGGGGCGGCGTGCTGTTCGTCGGCCCGCACCAGCCCTACCTGAGCTATGTCGCCGACGTCCTCCCCAGCCTCGGAGAGGAGGGTGTGCAGACCTGCACCCTGCGGGATCTCGTCGCCGAGGGCGCCGCTGCGAGGACCGAGGCCGACCCGGACGTGACTCGCCTGAAGTCGTCCGCGGACCTGGTGAAGGCGATCGAGCCGGCTGTCAGGTTCTACGAGGAGCCGCCCGCCAAGGGGATGACGATCACGACCCACTGGTCCGACATCCGGCTGAGCGCCGACGACTGGGCCGTGGCCTTCGAAGCGGCAGAACCCGGTACTCCGCACAACGAGGCGCGCGACCAGATCCTGGAGGAGCTGCTCACGATCCTGGTGGACAAGCACGACGGCGACGCTCCGGTCGGCCTGCTCCGCAAGTCACTGCGGCAGAACAAGGAACTGCTCACGGCCTTCAACCGTGCGTGGCCGCTGCTCGAAGCGACCGACCTCGTCGGAGACCTGTGGTCGGTACCCGCCTACCTGCGGATGTGTGCTCCCTGGCTCAGTCCCGACGACGTTCGGCGGCTGCAGCGCGAGGACCCCCAGGCCTGGACAGTGTCCGACCTGCCGCTCCTGGACGCGGCGCGGCAACGGCTCGGCGACCCGGAGGCGGCACGGCGCAAGCGTCGGCACGCAGCGACCCTCGCCGCCGAACGCGAGCGGATGTCCGGTGTCATCGACGCTCTGCTGGAGGCCGACGCCGACGGAGAGGGCGCGGTGACGATGCTGCACGGACGTGACCTGCAGGACGCCCTCGTCGACGGGACCGCGCTGCCCGGCGCCGACCCGGACCTGCTCGCCGGCCCGTTCGCGCACATCATCGTGGACGAGGCCCAGGAACTGACGGACGCGGAATGGCAGATGCTGCTGCTGCGGTGCCCGTCCCGGAGCTTCACCATCGTCGGGGACCGTGCCCAGGCCAGGCACGGGTTCGCGGAGTCCTGGCAGGAACGGCTCGAGCGGATCGGGCTCGACCGGATCACCCTGGCCTCCCTGAGCATCAACTACCGGACGCCGGAAGAGATCATGGCGGAAGCCGAGCCGGTCATCCGGGCCGCGCTCCCGGACGCCAACGTGCCGACGTCCATCCGCAGCAGCGGCGTGCCCGTCGTACACGGATCCGCTTCGGATCTGAGCTCGATCCTCGACACCTGGCTCGCCGGGCATTCCGACGGAATCGCGTGCGTCATCGGCGATCCCACATTCCGGGAGACGTCTCGCGTCCGGTCACTGACGCCGGAGCTGTCGAAGGGGCTCGAGTTCGACCTGGTCGTCCTCATCGACCCGGAGGAGTTCGGCAAGGGCATCGAAGGAGCGGTCGACCGCTATGTCGCGATGACCCGGGCGACCCAGCGGCTCGTCATCCTCACGCGCTCCTGACGACGACCGGGCCCACGCCCGCTGCCGGCCAGGGCGGAGGCGTCCCTGAACGTCCGCACACAACTGGAGTACGTGCGCTTCCGTGCGGCCGCCTCGAAGTCGAGGGGCCGCGCGGACCGCGGCACGATCAGTAACCGCTGAGGAGAGTACGCACCGCGCGCAGCGCCTCAGGACCCGCGTCACTGTGCCAGCGTGAGGCATCGGCAGGACGACGTCCCCAGATGAGAAGCGCGCGAACAGCCGCGTCGCTCTCGATCGTGGCCGGCCCTTCCTGGGCGACCAGACGCATGCTGCTTCCGTCTGCGTCAGCTGTGACCAGGATGTCATCGGCCCCGGGGACACGCAGGCGCGCTTCGATCCGGTCGCCTCCGGCCCAGTCCAAGTGGGCGGAGCCGCGACGGTACAGCGGCTGGCCGACCTCGTTCACTGGGTTCCTCCGAGGATGTCCCGGCCTTCAGGCGGGGGAGGAATCGGTCTGCTGCGGAGCAGGACAGGAAATAGGGGTTTCGCCTCCAGGGCGAAGGACCGTCCACCTGCGACGAGGTGAGCGGGCCTGTGGCGATCAAGGGGTCTCAACTGTCAGTCCTCCCGGGTAGGTTCGGATGCATGCCGACAGAAGCGACCACGAAGGACATCGGGCATGCCCGGTACACCTTCCGTGTGCGCCTGTCGAACACGGCCAGGCGCCGGCTCGAAGCGGAGTGGGACCGCTGCCGGTGGCTCTGGAATGAATGCGTGGCCAAGTCCAAGCAGGTCCACCAGCGAGCCAAGGAGTCCGGTGAGAAGCTGACGTGTGGTCCGGCGCAGTTGGACAGGATGCTGACCGAGGCGCGTCGGGTGACGCCGTGGCTGGCTGAGGGTGCGTCGGTGCCGCAGCAGCAGGTGATTCGGGACTTCGCCAAGTCGCGGGCGAAGGCGCTGAAGGACATCAAGGACGGGCTTGCGCAGCACCGCCGGGCGGGGATGCCCCGCTTCAAGCGGAAGCGGGAGGCCAGGCCGAGCCTGAACTACACGAAGCGGGGTTTCCGTCTGAAGGACGGTCGTCTGCACCTTGCGGGCCAGATCGTGGTGAGCGTGGTGTGGTCGCGGGCTCTTCCGGCCGAGCCGTCGAGTGTGCGCGTGTACCAGGACACGCTCGGGCACTGGTATGTGTCCTTCGTCGCCCCCGCGCGGAGCGAACCGCTTGCCCTCACGGGGCGGGTGCTCGGGGTGGACTGGGGTGTGAAGGAGACCGCTACCACCACGGATGACGCCTACGATCTCCCGCATGCCGAGCACGGCAAGCGGGCCGCTCAGCGGCTCGCCCGCTACCAGCGGATGATGGCCCGGCGCCGGCGTCCGAAGGGCCGGCCCGCATCCAAGGGCTACCGGAAGGCGCAGGCCCAGGCCGCGAAGCTGCACAGGAAGATCGCGCGGCAGCGGGTGGACACCGGCCGCAAGTGGGCCAAGTCCGTGATGCGTGATCATGATGGGGTGGCGGTGGAGGACTTCCGCCCGAAGTTCCTCGCGAAAACCACGATGGCCCGCAAGGCGGCCGATGCCGCCATCGCCGCCACCAAACGCGCTCTGGTCGAGATGGGGCGCAAGCACGCACGGGACGTCCGTCTCGTGCACCCGGCGCACACCACGATGGACTGCGCGCAGTGCGGAGCGAGAACCAAGCACGCACTCCCTCTCTCGATGAGAACCTATGCCTGCACCGTGTGCGGAGCCGTGTCCCCCAGGGACAAGAACTCCGCCCGCGTGATGCTGGTCCGGGCAGGTTGGAACCCGGACGGTGCCGAGGGCGTAAGACCTCCTGGTCCGCTGGACCAAGAGGCGGCCTGAGCCGTGAATCCCCACGCAGCCCTGGAGGGTGGAGAATCCCCTCCCTTCAGGGAGGGGAGCCTTCAAGCTGTGCTCGGTCACCCACGGCTCGGTGAGCGCTCGCACCGCAACGCTGTCGTCCCCCGTCACGTCCCATCGATGGAGAACGAGCTCTTCACGCATGTGTTCAGCGAAGAACGGCGCCTTCACGGAGCGGCCCGTCCAGATCACCTCGGTGTCCGGTGACAGGTCCTGCGCAGCCGCCTCGGTCACGTCGACAAGGTGTTCACACCGGGTGAGAAACGCCGACCAGAGCTCGGGATCGGTCAAGGCCTGTAGGGGATCTCACGATCGAACCCGCGGGTCTCGACCGGTTCCCCGGCCATATGAGCGGCGAGCACCCGGGCCAGCTCTTCGGCGTTGCCCGTCTGGTGGATCAGAATGTCGCGAACGGTCCAGGCCTCGCACCAGGTGCCGTCATCAGGCCGGCGCGCCTGCACAGCATGCGCAAAGACTTCCAACTCCGGAAGAACATCATTGACACGGCTCGAAACCATGGGGAACGGGGTATCCGAATACTTCTTGGCATAAACGCACGTCGAGGCAGTACGTCGGCTCAATACGGGATGGAGGGAGACTATGCCTCTAATGGTAACCATGGATCCATTCGGAGGCATGGTATAAGCTGTTGTCATGGCTCAAGAAGAACTGACAGTGAGCATCGACCCGAACCGGCCGATGGACATCCTCGACGCGCTCTGCCCGAGCCGTGACGTGTTCGTGGACCTGGCGGACAAGTGGGTTCTGCTCATGCTGGTGAGCCTTCGCGAACACGGCGTCCAGCGCTACTCCGAGCTGCAGCGGTCCCTGGGCGGTATCAGCCGCAAGATGCTGTCCCAGACCCTGCGGACATTGGAACGGGACGGCATTGTCTTCCGTAACGTCGACCCCAAGGCGACACCGCCCCTGGTGCAGTACGGACTGACCGACCTCGGCCGCGAGATAGCCGAGGAGACCCGAGCCCTGTGCACCTGGACCGAGAAGCGGGCCGTCACAGTGCACGAAGCCCGCGCCACCTACGACCGCCGCCACGCCGTCGACCAGGAAGACTGAGCCGGCGGCGCGCACTGCCGCTCCACCGCGTGCCGTATCACTCTGCAGTGACCGGTCGCCGTGTGTGGTGACCGGGTCAGGTGGGTCATCGTGGGTCATCAAGCCTCGTTGGCAACCGCGTTCCCCGGCCGCACGCCGGTGGGAACGGGAAGGACGACACGCCCACCGCTGAGCGGCGCGGGTGGGCGTGCTCGCACGTCACCGACTCACTGTGCCGAGCGGGCGTCCGTCGGCCGGGTCTGCGTCGTTGCCTACGAGGTCTGCGTTTCGGCCCCATCTCCACGGCACAAGCTGGAGGACGCCGAATGCCACCTCGACCCCGAAGAAGAGCCACAGAAGCCGCGCCACACCGTGGGCCAGCGCGTACGCCTGCCACGTCGCGAACAGAGCACGCGCGATGCCGTCGAACAGTCCGTGCTCCGGCAGCGGCCTGACGATGCGCAGAACGGCCCAGACGACCACCACCGAACCCATCAGATTGGCGAACAGGATCTGCCACGGGTCGAGTTCGGGCAGGGCACCAAGCCCGAGTGCGTTGCCGCACGACGACAGCGCGTCGTGTACCAGGGCGTAGGTCCACGGAGTTGCGAACCCGGCGGTGACGGCCAGGTCGTACCAAGCGCTCGCGCGTACGACGCGCAGGTAGGCGGAGTGCGCGGGGGTGCGAAGTCGGCTCACGATGAGGCTCCTGCTGGTCTCGTGGCAGCGATGCCCTCACGCTAAACAGTGGAGTACGCTCCAAGGTCAAGCCCGATATCCGCTGGAGGGGCATGCGCATCGGTGAGCTCGCCGCGCAGGCAGGCATGACCAGAGACACGATCCGGTTCTACGAGAAGGTCGGCCTTGTCACAGGTCGGCGTCTGCCCAACGGGTATCGCGACTTCCCGCCCGAGACGGTGTCCTGGCTCCAATACATCCGCACTGCGCAGGCACTCGGCTTCTCCCTTGCGGAGATCGCACGGAACGGCGAGACATTGCGCGAAGCGCCGGATACGGCAGAAGCGCTGTCCATGCTCTTCGAGGAAAAGCTTCAGGTCATCGACGCCCGTATCGCGGAACTGACCACCCTGCGGGCCGAACTGGCCACGCGCGTCGGCACCGGATGTCCACTGCGGGCGGCCGGCCTGCCGAAGCTGGGAATGATCAAGAGTGCCGATGCTCCCAGCGACCTGCCGGGACGCGCTCCGCGGAAAGGGCTGTGAGCACGGCTTGACGTGCTTCATCGGGTCTCGGTCCGACCCATGCGCCGAGTCACGAAGGAACCCAGGCCGTCAACGGGGTACGGCCTTGCGGCCGAGTCATCTGTCGGGCAGCCGAGGCCGTCCGCTTCCCGTTCAGGGACATGCCACGGCCCGCCATGGCGGACACCGCGTCGTGCAGCGGTGAACGCCGTAGGCGGGCCGGGACTGTTCGGTGCCGCCCTGCCGCGGCACCCGCGACGTCAGGGCGCCAGGAGCGCCTGCCAGGTCGGCGAGGCCACGATGCCGTCGGCCGTGAGCCCGCGGCTGGTCTGGAACGACCGGAGGGCGGAGGCCGTGAGGGGGCCGAAGATGCCGTCCACGGTCAACGCAGCGCCGCGCGCCCTCAGTTGACTCTGCGTCGCCGAGACGGCCGGGCCGGTGCTGCCCTGCTGCACCGTCACGACGAGGGCCTGCCAGGTCGCCGCGGCGGCGATGCCGTCGGCCGTCAGAGCGATCCCGGTCTGGAAGGACCGCAGGGCCGAGGCCGTGGCGGAGCCGAAGATGCCGTCCACGGTCAGGGCCGCACCCCGAGCGTTCAGCAGCCACTGCAGGGTCTTCACCTGCTCACCGCTCTGCCCCTGCTGGACGACCGGCCAGCCGACGCCGGGGAGCGGCGTGCCGACGCCGGTGGGGATGGTGAAGGGCGCCGGGATGAGCAGCTGGGTGTTGCGCACGTCGGGGGTGCCGCGGCGCTTGTCGATGCCCCGGCCCACTTCCTGGATGTCGTTGGCGGAGAGCTCCCGCGCCACGGAGGCCAGCGCCGCGGGGCTGCTGGTGTCCCCGTTCGCCGACAACGGCGCGTCGGCGTCGACCATGGTGGTGAAGATGGAGAGCAGGCCGCCGCCCTCGGCGATCTCCAGGACACGGCTCTGGATCGGCCAGTCGATGTGCGAGGCGGTGTTCACCTCCCAGAAGCCCTTTCCGAGGGTGGAGGGGAAAGCGGGACGGTAGGCCGTGATGTTGTTGGCGTGAGTGTGGCCGTCGACCATCAGGACCACGTTCGGGAAGCGCAGCAGCAGGTCGCGCAGGTCGTCGCCGCTGTACGGGTGGTCGCTGTCCGTGTTGTCCATCGAGCCGATCGTGTGGTGACAGAAGACGACGAACAGCTTGTCCTTGACACCGGACTGGGTGACGACCGTCCGGGGCCTGGTGCCGTCGGAGTCGTCGAGCTCGTAGCGTGAGCTGTTGGCCTTCAACTGGCTCTGGAGCCAGTTCCACTGGTCGTTGTCGAGCGCGCCGTTGGCGCCCCCGCTGTCGTTGGTGGTGTCCAGGACGAGGAACTTGACGAGGTCGTTCGCCCCGGACGGTATCGCGTAGTACGCCGTGTCGCTGCCGGAAGTGAAGCCGTGCCCGGCCGGGAGCCCGGTGGTGTTGAAGTGCTCGGAGACGAACTCCTGCCGCGAGAGCAGCCGGCGGCTGGGGTCCGCTGTCACTGTGGCGGTCTTCAGGGTGAAGTCGCCCGTGATGATGTCCTCGAGGAACTGGATGTAGTACGAGGGGTCCGTGTAGTTGAGGACTGGCGGAACCCCGGTGACCTGCGTCAGCTTGGTGGAGCCGGTGGCGATGCTCTTCAGCGGGTCGAAGGGCAGCACGTCCGGCGGGACGTTGCCCTGCACCATCGCGTCGTGGTTGCCATAAGCGGCGTACCACGGCATGCCGAGGCCGGTGGCGGTGTACTGCCTGCGGGCGGCCGCCAGCAGGCCGGGGAGCACCGGGAAGCCGTTGAGGTCGTTGTTGTCCGGCGGGTTCTGATGCGCCTCGGGGTGCCAGTAGTTGACATCGGGGCCGAAGACGCCGCTCGACACGCTCTCGTCCTTGGCGAGGTTGCCGGAGTCGGGGCGGACGGTGTTGCCGTCGAGCAGGTTGATGTACCAACGGGTCTCGTTGTACTGGCAGTTGTCGACCGCGTCGCCGGTGACCACGGTGAAGGCCAGCGGGGCGCTGGTGCGCGGACCCCGGCCGACCGCTCTGACGGCCCGGCACATGGCGTCGGTGGAGTGCGTCGAGAGGAACTCGTGGGCCCGATAGGCGGAGGCGGTCGGGTAGGAGTTGTAGTGCGGGGGGCCGAAGTCCGCGAGCCGGTCGAGGCACTCCACGCGCAGCGGCGCCTGGTCGTCGATGATGTGCAGGTCCGACATCTGGGCGAAGGCGGCCAGCGACCGGGTGATCTGGGGAGCGGCGACGTTGGCGAGGTCACGGCGGACGATGTGCGGCTCGCCGGGGCCCGCGACGACGCCGTGGTAGCCCTCCCCCAGGTCCGGACCTCGCTGCACGGTCACGTCCAGGGTGGTGAGCCCGAAGGTGGAGCCGCCGGTCGCGACGCTGGCGGTGGCTCGCAGTCCGCCGACGTCGATGGCCGCCGCCACCACGCTCACTGCGGCCGCCGCGAGGATTCTTCGCCGGGAGATTTCCATGTCGCGTCCTGTTCGATCGGTGGGGTGTGTGGGGGTGGTGCGATGTGAAGTGGCGCTGTGGGGGCGCGGGTTCCGTCCGCCGGGGCCGGAGAGGGCGTGAGACGGGGTTGTTGCCGGTCGGGGAAGGGCGCAGCAGGGCGGTGCGACAGGCGTAGCAGTGGCAGCCGGCGCCCTCAGGCAGCGGCAGGTGCGGGGATGCGGCGGTGGAGGCCGTCGGCTACGTGGAGAGCGAAACTGCGGGCGGCGAGGCCAGGAACTGCCGAGGCAGGTGCCGGCGCCTGCGCGAGGCCGGATCGCAGGCGAAGTGAGCTGTCCTGGGCGGCTTGGGCGCAAGAGACCGCGGCGTCGGCCGCCGGACCTCCTGGGCACGCCACCGCCGGGATGCGGGCGATGCCGACCTGGGGACAGGCCGATACGACACTGAGTTCCCCCTGGGTGATGCGGAAATGAGTGTCAGTCACTTACGTGGCCCGGCCGGGGTCGCCGGCGAAAAGCCTCGCCCAGAGTGGGGCACGGAGACCCTGTGCGGCAAGAGTTGGGACAGTGACTCATCCACTGGGCCAGTCGTCCACCGGGCGGATCTGCGGGCCGTCAAGCGAGTCTTCCGCTCGGCAGCGACGACCGGCTGTCCCGAGGATGCCCGATAGGTCTTCTCCTTTGCGGCACAAGGGATTTGGCACGCTGGGCGTCGCGTCGCACATGCCGTGTCCGCATCCCTGGGTCGGCCTGCGTACGCCCGCCCTTCATCGCCGCGTGATCTGCCCGTACGGTTCACGGAGGCGCACTCCGAAGGCCGCGGGCCCGGCCTACGAAGATCTTCACCGCTTGTGTGGTTCCTCACACGGAGTCAGCCGAGACACGGGCCGCAACGGATGCCCCCTGCCACCTTGTTGAGGGCGCAGGTGCCCGATGGCGTGTCACGACGCAACCGACCAGTCGGCGGTCCCTTGTTCAGGCCCGCGGTCGCTCGGCCCACAGCTGGTCCCGGACGGCGAACCAGGTGATCATTTCGGGCCGGTGGCCGCTGCGGCAGCCTGGCCGTCGGGGCGGCATGCACGCCGCACAAGGAAGACCGACACGCCGGCCAGACACCACGCGGCGAGCACAACATAGGGCTCGATGTGCTGGTTGTCGGGGAAGTAGATGGCGTTGCGCTGGGCACTCACCGACGCGCCCGGTGGCAGGAACCGCCCCAGAAAGCCGAGGACCGGAGGGAGCAGCGGCCAGGCCACCGCGCCCCCGGAGGAGGGGTTGCCGAGGACGACCAGCAACAGCCAGGTCGGCAGCAGCGCCCAGCGGCCCAGGAATGCCTGGAAGGCCATGAAGATCACGCCGGAGGTGAACATGGTGAGTGCGCAGATCCCCCACGACTGGGCGAACGGCAGCCGGCCCACGCGGAGAACGAAGTCGATCATGACACAGATGGACAGGCCACCCAGCGCGGAACAGCCGGCGGTGGCGGCGATCCGTTCGGCGGGGCGCAACGCCTTGGCATGGATCCCGAGCTGGATGGCGCCGACGAAACCGAGGATGGTCGACCCCAGGGCGATGTAGAAGAGCGCAAGCCCCTGCGGGTCGGTGGCCGGGAGCGGCTTGATGTCCCTGACCCGGACCGGGATGCCGAGCGCCTGGCCGACCTCCGGGGCGCTCGCGCCCAAGAGCCGGGCGACCGACGCACCCGCGGCGCTCGCCACGTCGACCTCCACCCCGGCCGGTCGAAGCTGCAGGATCGCGAACTCCCGTTGCGCGTCGACCGCGGCGAGCGCCTTGCCGTAGCTGGAGTACGGATGGAGGACCAGCGAAGTGCCGAGCCTGGCCTCCAGCGCACTGACGAACCGGTCGCCCCCGGCCGACTGTCCTGTCACCGCCACGGGGATGCGATGCGGTACGGGATTGGACATCGCCCAGCAGTAGGCACCGACGAAGAGGCCGGCCAGGACCGCGACGATGAGCGAGAGCACCACCGCCGGCATGAAACGCGAGGACGTCAGCCGAGACCATCCACCCTCGCGGACCTGCCGAGGAGGCTCCGCTGAGGACCGATGTTCGCTCACGGCTGGGATGGTATGAGGGGCGCAGGGCGGCGCCCTACTACCGCACCGGGCGCGTCACCGGGATACCGGAACTCGGACGAGCGCGGGATGCGACCTGCGCAGCGCTTTCGAACTGCCCCCGGCGGATACGCGAGCGAGCCCCGGACCACTGGGTCCGGGGCTCGCTCACCCCCCTCGCCATCCCTGGGATCAGCGCGTCTCCGAGGGTTCCTACGGCAGCGGGCAGTCATGGCTCCGCAGCAACCCGCGCGATCCCGATCGGGGCCCAGGGCCTAGCGGCGGCAGCCACCGTGGCCGGGGTGCCAGACACGCTCCATGTGGCCGCGCTTCAAGTGGTGGTGCTCCCAGTGGGCCGGGACCCACACCTGCGTCCAGTGGCCCCGGTCATGCGCGCAGTGGCGGCCGTGGTCCGGGCCGTGGTGGAACGGAGCGGCGGAAGCACTGCCGACCGCGCCGAACAGCGCCCCCGCGGACATCGCGACCGTCGCCGCGCCCAACGCCGCGGCCCGCTTGAACCTGTCAGTCATCGAAGGTTTTCCTTTCCCTGCGAAAGAGGGTGATGCCCCCTCAGTTCCCCCGGCCAGGCAGGGCCGGGATGGATCTGATCCTGCACCGCCAGAAGACCCAAATCCACAAAAGACGCCCTTCATGACTGAATACTCATAACCCTCTCATTCGGCTCAAATACTCACATGATCCCACTGTGCAGCCAGGGGCGCCCCGTCCCCGGGCACCGGCGGGTGGGACCGGTCCCGGCCGCAGCTGTCGAACGGTCCCACCCCGGCGCGACTCAGCCGGCGTGCACGGTTCCCGCGTAACGCTGGACGAACCGGGTGCCGGTACCGGCGGTGACGGTGACGTCGTACCGTCCTTCGTCGGTGCGCCAGGTCAGACGGGTGCGGTCACCGGCCTTGACCCACACGGTCTGCTCCTTGCCGGCGAAGTCGTTCGGCGTGACCGTGAAGGCCACCTCGGTGCCGCCGGCATTGCGCAGCTCCAGTTCCAACGACGCGTTCTCCGGGCGTCCGGACGTCCGCAGCGCCACCGTGACCGACGGCACCGCCACATCGTCCTGACCTTCACGCACGAGGGTGCCGGAGAAGCGGCGGACGAACCCGTCGGCGCCGTACACGGAGAAGTCGTAGCGGCCGTCGGTCGTCGCGGCGTCCCACACGTAGGTGCGCGACGAGCGCGCCGGGACCGTGAACGGCGTACCGATGAAGGGCAGGGCGATGTTGGGCAGCACGGTGAAGTGGTAGCCGACACCACCGTCGTTGGTGAGCGTGCACGTGACCTTGCCGGTGGCCCGGTCGACCGCCACGTCGGCCCACGGACGGTACGGCAGCGCGCGGTGCGGGCGCTGTCCCTGCTCCTGCCCGGGCATGGACTGCTGGTCGGGTATCTTCACCGCCGGCAGGGAGCTTCCGGCGTCGGCCTTGGCCATCAGCGCGACCGTGTCGGGCAGTTCGGGGATGCTGTAGTCGGGCTTGCCGAAGTCGAAGCAGCTCGTGAGGTCGCCGCAGACGTTGCGCCGCCAGTCGGAGATGTTGGGCTCGTGCACGCCGGTGACGCGTTCCAGGAAGCGCACCACCGATGTGTGGTCGAACACCTGGGAGTTGACCCAGCCGCCGCGCGACCACGGCGACACGACCCACAGCGGCACCCGGCTGCCCAGGCCGATGGGCTTGCCGTTGGCGAACTCGTCCTTGGTGCCGGGCTCCGGGAAGGGCGGGAGTGAGGTCGCCGGGCAGGTGCAGCGTCGCAGCGGCCGCCGGGAGCTCCACGGTCGGGGCGACGACGTCGGTGAGCGGGTAGCGGCCACCGGCCTAGTGCACCTGCCGGCCGAGTGCCCCAGCGAGGTTCTCGGCCCCGTGGTCCCTGCACTCCTGGAGCGCCACGACGCCCAGTCCCTTGGTGAGCACCAGCCGCAGCTGCTTCTCCAGGAACCTGTCGACGTGGGTGCCGGCGCCCCAGAGGTTCAGCATGATCCTTGCGAGGAACCCCGGGTGATTACGCCTGGTAGGAATCGCGTCCTCAAGCGGGTGGCACGGAGTACTGCAGCCTTCGTCGGCGCGGAGCGCTGTACAGCTGGGTCCGGGTGAGGGAAGTTCCCGTGTTCGAATGCGCGGGCATGGAGGGGCTGGGTAGCGTCGCCGGTGTGAAGCTGGTGGTGCAGGTGAAACTGCTGCCGACGCCCGTGCAGGCGGCGGCACTTGAGGCGACCCTGCGCTCCTGCAACGAGGCCGCCGGTTGGGCTAGCGGTGTAGCGTTCGAAAAGGATGTGAAGCGGAACTTCGCGCTGCGTGAGCACACCTACGGTGAGATCAAGGCTCGGTGGGGGCTGGGTTCGCAGGCCGCCCAGCACGTGATCAAGAAGACGTGCGACGCGTACGCCACGTTGAAGGCGAACCTGAAGGCCCACAACCTGGGCAAGCCCGGCTCGAAGCGCTACCGGAAGGCCATCGGAAAGCCGATCGCTTTCCGGCCGGACAGCGCGCAGCCGTATGACGACCGGATGCTGTCCTGGCAGATGGCTGAGCAGCGGATCTCAATCTGGACCGTGCACGGCCGGATGCGGGACGTGGCGTTCACCGCAAGTGGGGAGCAATTGGCCGCCCTGGCCCGGTACCGCAGGGGCGAGTCCGACCTGCTGGTGCGGGAGGGCATGTGGTTCCTGCTGGCCACCTGCGAGGTCCCCGAAGCCGCGCCGAACACGGATCCGGTGGACTTCCTCGGTATCGACCTGGGCATCGTCAACATCGCCACCACGTCGGACGGCGAGATCATGGCCGGGCGGACGCTCAACCGGATCCGGATCCGGGAACGCACACTGCGGACCACGCTGCAGAAGAAGAACACTCCGTCCGCCAGGCGCCGGCTGAGGAAGCGGCGGCGCAAGGAGGCGCGGCGGGCGCGGGACATCAACCACAAGATCGCGAAACATGTGGTGGCCGAGGCAGAACGCACCGGTCGCGGGATCGCCCTCGAGGATCTGACGGGCATCCGCGAGCGGGTACGGCTTCGCAAGCCCCAACGGGCCACCCTCCACAGCTGGTCCTTCGCCCAGTTGGGGCAGTTCATCGCGTACAAGGCCCGCCGCGCGGGGGTGCCGGTGGTGTACGTCGATCCGGCCTACACCTCCCGCACCTGCGCCGAGTGCGGCCACCTCGACAGAGCGAACCGGGTCTCGCAGGCCTGGTTCGCATGCCGGTCCTGCGGCGTCGTTGCGCACGCGGACCACAACGCCTCCCGCAACATCCGTGCGCGTGCATGGGAGTTGTGGCGACGCGGGGTGCAGTCAGCCACCCCAGCCCCACCCCCAAGACAACCAGGTGGGGCAGGACGCAAACGCAGTGCCACAGCCAATGGCGCCCGTTGTGCAAGCCCTGTCGCCTGAGCGACGGGCAGTTGACCGTGGCGACCTTCAGCCCCAGCCGGTCCAGGGAGGCGCGCACGGGCACCTGGACGGTGACGGTGCCGGTGCCGGCCACGCTGTCGGTGACGGTGACCACCATCCGGCCGGGCGTCCGCGGGGCGAACATCGGGGCCTTGCCGCTGACCGTGCCGTCCGCTGCCACCGACAACCAGGGGTCGCCTGCAAGGTGCTGGAAGGTCGCGCTGCCCGCGGCATTGCCCTCGGGCCTGATCCACAGGCCGCCCAGCTTCACCGAGAAGGAGCTGCCCGTGGTCTGCGGGGCGGTGGTGACGGCGTCCACGACCGCGTACGGGCGCGGGATCACGGGGCGGACCGCGAAGCTGAACGGGGCCGTGCGGGCCAGGATGCCGTAGCCGTCCTTGGCCAACAGGTAGGCGGTGTACGGGCCGCCGCTCAGCCCGGAGGTGTCGATGGTGATGTCGCCGGAGGCCCCGGGGGTGTACTCCCACGCGAGGGAGGCGCCGTGCCCGGGCTGCCGGTCGCCGTCGTAGACGCCGATCCAGTTCTTCGCGTCCGGCGCGTCGGTCGTCCAGTGGAAGGAAGCCTTGTCGCCGTCGTGCGGGTTGGGAGTCGTCAGCTCGATCGAGTCGCCGGTGGGCGGGCCGGCGAAGCTGAACGGCTCCGTCTTGGCGAGGACGCCGTAGCCGTCCTCGGCCAGCAGATACGCGGTGTACGGCCCGCCGCTCAGGCCGGAGGTGTCAAGGGTCGTCTGCCCGGAAGAGCCCGAGACGTACGCCCACACAAGGGAGCCGCCGCCGCTGCCGGGCTGACGGTTGCCGTCGTACACGCCGATCCAGTTCTGCGGGTCGGGCGCGTCCGTCGCCCACGCGAAGGTCACCTTGTCGCCCCGCTGCGGGGGCGTCGTGGAGCCGATCGCGATGCTGCTGCCGGATGCGGCGGCCTCTGAGAGGGGTGGCATTGGTGTTGGGTCCTCTCCGCCCCGAATGCCGCCGCGGCGGCACCCGGGTGAGCAAAGTTGTCTATATAACTTCGCTCCAAGCAAGCCGTTCCACGGCGACGGGCCCGTGAACGACGGGTTGCCGCCGTCCGGGGAGTAAACGGAAATCTGAGGATCACCTGAGCGGGCCGAGTAGCCGAAGTCAGACCTCAATACCCTTATGAGCAGGCATATTCTGAGGTCGCTGGGTTCCTCATCGGTCCTTCGAGACTGCAAGAGCCGCATCCCCCGACCGGCAGCCCCGGCAGGATGCGGCGCCGTCCGCCCGGCGACGACTCCGGCCTCGCTGTGCACACAGCCGCGCCATACCGGGCGTTCAGTACCCCGGATCCGACAGCCCAGCGATGACTGTCCGGCGGCTGCGGTCCAAGCGCCGGCGTGTGCTGATCCGCCGACAGAACGCGAATTGCGGTGGGGCTGTGGACGCTTCGGCGCCGGTGGCGATGCCGGACCTGTTCGTGCCCAGGAGTTGCGGACTCAGCGGCGCAGCACCATCTCCCGCTGCATGTGCGACAGTTTCTCCGGATTGCGCACCGCGTAGAACCCGGTGATGAGACCGTCGTCGATCCGCACCGCCATGACGGTGTCGATCGCGCCGTCCTGCCGGATGACCAGCGCGGGGTAGCCGTTGACCTCCGCCGGTCGCAGCGACCACCCTTCGACGGCGATCCTGCCCAGTCCGACGGCGAGCAGACGGCCCACCTTGTCGGCCCCCACGATGGGCCGCGGGACGGCCTGCTTGAGGCCGCCACCGTCACCCAGGAAGACGACATCCGGCGCGAGGATGTCGAGCAGACCCTGCAGGTCGCCTGTATCGGCCGCCCGTTGGAACGCATCGAGCGCGTTCCGGGTCTCGGTCGGGGAAACGACCCCGCGCGGCCGGCGCGCCGCGACATGTGCCCGTGCCCGATGCGCGACCTGACGGACCGCGGCCGGGCTCTTGTCGACCGCCTCGGCGATCTCGTCGTAGCCGAGGTCGAACACCTCGCGCAGCACGAACACCGCGCGCTCGGTCGGCGAGAGCGTCTCCAGCACCAGCAGCATCGCCATCGAGACGCTCTCGGCCAGCTCGACGTCCGCGGCCACGTCGGGTGCCGTGAGCAGCGGCTCGGGCAGCCAGGGGCCGATGTAGGACTCCTTGCGGCGGCCGAGTGTCCGCAGCCGGCTCAGCGCCTGGCGCGTGGTGATCCGGACCAGGTACGCACGCTGGTCCCGCACCGTACCGAGATCGACACCCGCCCACCGCAGCCAGGTCTCCTGCAGGACGTCCTCCGCGTCGGCAGCCGAGCCGAGCATCTCGTAGGCCACCGTGAACAGCAGATTGCGATGGGCGACGAACGTCTCGGTGGCGGCGTCCACGCGTCCGCCGTCGGCGGGCTGCCCGGCCGTGTCCTCTGTGCGATCGCTGTGCTCGCTGTTCACCGGCTGCTCCTGCCTGTCCGCTCTCCACGATGCCACGCGCACAAGACGCCGGTCCCAGCGGTTTTGTGACACTCATGGACAGTGGCGCACGTCACACAACGGCCCTGTCACAACCAGCCGGTCGCCGGCATCTCGTGTTCGTTCAGGCAACACCACGAGTGAGGACGAGGTCATGGACGCCCGATTCAACATGTTCGACAACGAGATCTCCGCCAAGTTCGCCAAGCGGTTCGCCAACGCCGGCCTCGTGATCCAGCAGTCGCCGTTGCCCAAGTCCACGCAGGAGCTGGTGTCGCTGCGCGCCAGCCAGATCAACGGCTGCGGTTGGTGCATCGACATGCACACCAAGGAGGCCACCGCCGAAGGGGAAACCGCGGTCCGGCTCAACCTGGTCGCCGCCTGGCGCGAGTCGACCGTGTTCACCGAGGCCGAGCGGGCCGCGCTGGCGCTCGCCGAAGAGGGCACCCGGCTCGCGGACGCCCAGGACGGCGTGTCCGACGAGACCTGGGCCCAGGTACGCAAGCACTACGACGACGACCAGGTCGCCGCGCTCGTGTCCTTGGTCGCCCTCATCAACGCGGCCAACCGGCTCGCCGTGATCGTGCACCAGCGGGGAGGCACGTACGAGCCCGGCATGTTCGCCGCCGCGTTCAACTGACCGGCGGACGAATCGGGCCCGGCCCAGGATCGTTCGATCCGGGCCCGGCCCGCCCATGTCCGGGCACGGCTGCACATCCCATGCCCGCGAGGCACACCGCCCGCGCTGTGTGCAGCCGGCGGCCGTTTGCCGGCTCATTGCCACGCCTACTGCTCAGGGGTGCATCCGCGCGCCTTTGAGGACCTTGTCCACGGCGTTGCGCGCCCCGTAGACGGCCATCCCCACCAAGTCGAGCTGATCGGTGCCGACCGACCGTACAGCCGCCCGGTTGTCCCGGTCGTTGCCCGTGCTGAACAGATCCGAGGTGAACACAGCCATCGGCAAGGATCGGGACAGGGCACGACCGTGCGCTGTGGTCAGCATCTCCTTCGTGCCCTCGAAGACCAGAACCGGCTGGCGGAGCATCGGCAGATACGGGGTGCCGTCGGCGTCCGCATAAGGCTCGCCGATCACCTCGGGTGACACCGTGCCGAGCCCGCTGACGACGAAGGCGGTCACATTCAGCCGTTGCCAGGGTTCCAAGTCGTCGCGCAGCAGTACAGCGATCTTCGTGTCGAAGCGGACGGGCACGTTCTGCGTCTCTGCACCGGTCTGGGCTCCGGCCGGGGTCTCGGTCTCATCCTTCGTTCTCATGCTTTGAGACTGCAGGTAGCAGTCCTTCGCCGTCTTGTACGTTGTTTGCATGGTGCATGGGCAGGAAGTCTCTGCGTGGCGCCCCTCGGTCCCGGGCGTCATGGAGGTCTTCCACGCCCACTTCACCGAGCACGTGTACCCCATGCATGTACATGACGCCTGGACGCTGCTGATCGTCGACGACGGCGCGGTCCGCTACGACCTGGACCGCCATGAGCGCGGCACCCCGAACGACACCGTCAGCCTGCTGCCGCCGCAGGTCCCGCACAACGGCTCGCCCGCCACCTCTCTCGGCTTCCGCAAGCGGGTGCTCTACCTCAGCACGACGCAGCTGGACGAGAGCTACATCGGGCCGGCGGTCGACAGCCCGGACCTCACCGATCCCGTTCTGCGCCGACGCATCGGACAGCTGCACACCGCCCTTGCCCGCCGGGGAGACGAACTCGAGGCGGAGAGCCGGCTGGCCCTCATCAGCCAGCGCCTGCGCGAGCACCTGCGCCCCAGGACGACTGTCATCGGCGGCACGGTTCCGTACCGTGGCATCGCGCACGACCTGCGTGACCTCCTCGACGAGAGATTCCTCGAAGGCACCACGCTGGAAGAGGCCGCGCGATCGCTCCACGCGCACCCCGCCCATCTCGTACGTGCCTTCAGCGCCGCGTTCGGCATCGCACCGCACCAGTACATGACGTCCCGCCGCGTCGACCTTGCCCGTCGTCTGCTCCTCGACGGACGGCCACCGGGCGAGGTGGCAACCGCGGCCGGCTTCTACGACCAGTCCCACCTCACCCGGCACTTCAAGCGGCTCCTCGGTATCGCCCCGGGTCACTACGCCCGTACGGGAGCCCATCGGCTGAGCAGGAACCGACCGCGCTCGATGCCGCGCGGGCTCTGAAACGCCGACGACGTCCGAATCCCGCCGGCACCAGGCACTCCAGGACAGCAAAGTGGGTGGTGGAAGGAATGCTGACCTGAGGAAGCGACGATGACCGCCTGCACGATGATCACCAGCCCGCTGGGCGACCTGCTCCTGGTGGGCGATGAGACGGCACAAGGGACCACTCTGTCCTCGCTGTCGATGCCCGGCCAGAAGAACGCCCCGGCCATCCGCCCGGATTGGCGCCAGGACCCGGAGCCGTTCGCGGACATCGTCCGCCAGTTGAAGGCGTATTTCGCGGGCGAACTCTCGCAGTTCGACATCGCGTTGACGCCGGCCGGCAGCGACTTCCAGCGGCGTGTCTGGCACGCGCTGGAGCAGATCCCGTACGGCGACACCACCACATACGGCGCTCTCGCCGCGCGGCTCGGCCTGCCGCGCGAGCGGATCCAGGCACTGGGCGCGGCGGTCGGCGCGAACCCGGTGCTGTTGGTGCGTCCCTGCCACCGCGTCATCGGTGCGGACGGCTCGATGCGCGGCTACGCCGGCGGTGTCGAACGCAAGGTGCAGCTCCTCACCCACGAGGGTGCCCTCCAGCCGACCCTCATGTGACCCGCAACGCGCGCATCGCGCCCCGGGTCACGGCCCCCGGCAGACGGCGCCGGGGGCCACCTCACCTCCCGCCGGCCCCGTAGAGCGATGTCCGATTTCCGCCGGACAATGCGGTCGACAAGGCGCAAAGTGGATGGTGAGGACAGTGGACGAGAGACTTCGAAAGGACACCGGACCGATGACGGTCTACACGACCATGGACAGCCCGCTGGGCGAACTGCTGCTGGTGGGCGAGGAGTCGGCCACCGCCATGGGTGGCACCGCGCTCGCCTCGCTGTCCGTGCCGGGCCAGAAGCGCGGGGCCGTCGTCCAGGACGGCTGGATCGAGAAGCCGGAGGCGTTCACCGCGATCGCCGCCCAGCTGCGCTCGTACTTCGAGGGCGGACTGACCCACTTCGACATCGAGTACGTCGCGAGTGGCTCGGAGTTCCAGCGGCGGGTGTGGATGGCGGTGGCGGCCATCCCGTACGGCACCACCCTCGCCTATGGCGACATCGCCCGGCAGATCGGCGCCTCGAGGGCCGCGGTGCGCGCGGTGGGCACGGCGATCGGGGCGAACCCGCTGCTGATCGTGCGTCCCTGCCACCGTGTGATCGGCGCAGACGGTGCGCTGACCGGCTACGCCGGCGGCCTGGAGCGCAAGCAGCATCTCCTGGACCTGGAGAACGTCCACCCGGGCGCCTGACAGACCGTCGCCCGGACTCCGCGCCCACGGCCGCGCGCCTGCGGAGTCCGGATGGCACCACCCACCGATCCAAGGAACCCCTTGCCATGATCGACACCACCCTGGTCTCGGGTCCGGTCGCCGGCCGGGTCGCCGGCACCGACTGGAGCGCGCTGCTCTCCGAGCTCGACGAACACGGCAACGCGCTCACCGACCGGATCCTCACCCCCGCCGAATGCCAGGAGATCGCAGCCCTGTACGGCGAGCCGGCCCATTTCCGTACGACTGTGGACATGGCCCGCCACCGCTTCGGCTCGGGCCAGTACCGGTACTTCACCCACGATCTGCCCGACATCGTGCGGGAGTTGCGCGAGGCGTTCTACCCGCGCCTGCTGCCCATCGCCCGCGACTGGGCCGAGAAGCTCGGCAAGCCCGCCCCCTGGCCCGACGAGCTGTCCGAGTGGCTTCGCATGTGCCACGCGGCCGGGCAGGCCAAGTCGGCGCAGATCCTGTTGCGTTACGGCCCGGGTGACTGGAACGCCCTGCACCGCGACGTGTTCGGCGACATGCTCTTCCCGCTCCAGGTCGTCATCGGTCTCGACGCGCCCGGCGTCGACTTCACCGGCGGTGAGTTCCTCATGACCGAGCAGCGTCCGCGCGCCCAGTCCCGCGGCTCGTCCACCACCCTGCCGCAAGGACACGGCCTGGTCTTCACCACCCGCGACCGCCCGGTCGCCACGAAGAGGGGCTGGTCGAACGGGCCGATGCGGCACGGCGTCAGTACCGTCCGCTCCGGCCGACGGCACACGCTCGGCCTCGTCTTCCACGACGCCACATGACCGTAGTCTCCGAGGACGAACCGGAGCACACCCACACCCTGATCGGCCCGGACGGGCAGCCCTACCAGAGCCCGACGAAGGGCACGCTCGGCGGCCATCGCCGCAGCCGCGTGTACGGGCGCCTGAACTGCGCGTCCGCGCTGCGGTCCATCGCCCGCGGCCACTACGTCACCCAACGGGTGTTCTTCGCCGACGAGGCCACCGCGATCGCGGCCGGTTACCGGCCTTGCGCCGTGTGCCTGCCCGTGGAGTACGCCCGCTGGAAAGCATCCCGGGAAGGCTCCGTCACCCCATGACGCGGGCCCTCCCGCGCGCCCTTAATCGACGAGGCCGAGATCGCCGTGTACGGCGGCGATCCCACCGAGGCCGCGTGGCTCTGATCAGCCTGCCGATCGGGCCATGAGACGCACATGGCGGTGATGCGGTAATTGCCCGAACAACCTGGTGCCGTGAAGGACGGCACCGTGCGGTGGATCAACGCAGGTTGCCCGCATTTCTCAGGTTATTACCGACTTCGCCCCATATTGACAACTCCGTCCTGTACGTGTCTCATGTCTCTTGTACAGGAACGGCCGACAGGCCCTGCATCGCCAGACGATGCCTGAGAAAGCCCGCCTCCAGGGCGACACAACGACCGCGCCGGCCGACGAGCCATCGCCGCCCTCGCGGACACCCCGCTTCCCCTTGCGTCATCGGAGGAGTACTCGCGGGTCGCCTCGCCAGGCCCAGGACGGCGGAGAGCAGGATGACCATGACGTTCGGATCATTCCGGGCAGTACCGCCTGTCCACCCACCTCACCGTCCGGCCCCTGACATCGGCAGGCCGAGCGATCTATTGCCGTCTGTCGACGATCGTCCCTTCGGCGGGCTCAGAGGACTCGTTCAGCGCGGCCTCGGAGCGGCCTGTCGATCACGGGGGGCGGGTAATCGCCTGCTGGTGGCGATCCCGGTGGCACTGATCACGGCAATCACCTTGGCCAGCGTCTTCGCTCCCACGGGTAGATATCTGGTGCCTCTGCTGGTCGCCGCTCCCGCGTCCACCGCCACGTTCGCCGGCGCCCGGTTCACCGCCCTCATTGCTCTGTGCGCCAGTGCGGCCGTCTTCGTCATCGACGGGCACGACCGCCCACTGCACCCTCTGCTCCCGCCGATCCAGGTGATCGCCCTGCTACTGGCCTCGGGGTTCGTCGTCGCCTTCCGCGTGCTGCACGACCGTAGTCTCAGCGAACTCAAACAGGTGCGAGCCGTGTCCGAGGCGGCCCAGCGTGCTCTGCTGCGCCCCCTGCCCCACCGTATCGGTGGCCTGCGGGTCGCCTCCGTGTACCGCACGGCCGCGGCACATGCCCTGGTAGGCGGCGACCTCTACGCTGCCGCCCGGACCAGCGACGCGACCCGGTTCCTGATAGGCGACGCCCGGGGCAAGGGCCTGTCCGCGATCGACGATGCCTCGGCCCTTCTGGGCGCATTCCGGGAAGCCGCCCACCGCAACGTCACTCTGTCCGAACTGGCGGCTTCATTGGAAGGCAGCGTTCGCAGGCATCTGGCTCATGTCGGCGATACCGATCTGGAAGGCAGCGAGCGCTTCACCACCGCCCTCCTTGTCGAGATTCCCGACTCCACCGCTGTCGCCCGGATGGTCAGCTGTGGCCACCCCGCGCCGCTGCTGGAACGACATGGTGTGGTCCAGATGCTGCGTGCCCACTGGCCTGCCCCGCCATTGGGTCTGGCGAGCCTCAGCCCCGACGCTTATCACGTGGACAGTGTCCGGTTCGGCGCCGGAGACACCCTGCTGCTCTATACCGATGGCGTCATCGAAGCCCGTAACGCTTCAGGCGCCTTCTACCCGGCCTCCGAGCGAGTCGCCGCCTGTACCTGTCCCTGGATCTGGCACCGACCCCAACACCTTCTCCGGCACATCCTCCATGACCTTCAGACCTATGTCGGAGGACACCTTGAGGACGACCTGGCCATGGTCGCCGTCCAGCGCATCTCGTCACCAGCCGTCGATCAGACGCGAAAGCCGTCTCTTCCCCGGCATGGCCTTGATCCGGCCCGGTGAAAGGCGGGGGAAGGGGTACTGCCATGGCTTCCGTTCGACTGAGCAGATGGGTCATTGCCCTTCTGATCGCCTACATCGGTCTGATCACCGTCATTCAGATCGAGACTGCGGGCAACGGTCTCGTCAGATGGTCGGGCTACTCGGTACTGACACCTCTCACCGCCGCCGCGCTGCTGCCTGTCCGGCGCACCCTCATCGTGGGCGTTCCCGCTGTTGCCGCAGTGGTCGGCACCTATGGATTCGAGATTCATGAGGTGTCCGCAGGCGGTCGAGTCGTCGCCATCAGCGCGGTGGTGCTGTCGTTCGGCCTCAGCCCCGTGATCTGCCGAATGCGGTTGAGTCGCGAGCGATACCGCCGACATGCCGCCGTCCGGAACCAGCTCGCCTTCCTGAGCTCGGCCGGCCGCCGTATCGGGAAGGTCCGGCCCCTGGACATGACACACACCGCGCGCCAGGCGGCCGAAGTCGCTGTCCCCCGGTTCGCGGACTTCGCAGCGGTGGACCTGTCCGACACCGTCCTGCGGGGACGTGAACCGTCGCCCGAGCTGCTCAGGGGTCCGTTCTCACTGCGCTGCGTCGCTGAGCGCTCAGTGTCTGCCGACCGCCCCCATAGGACGCTGAACCGCGAGACTGGGCCGGATTTCCCCGAAGTGGCAGCGCCCCTTCGGCTATCGGCCAACGTCCGGCCCGCCAGGGCCTATCGCCTGAGCGAGGACGAGGTCGCCCACTGGCTCGGGCTGAATCCGTTCCCAGCCACCCCGGGCCGCAGGAGCCGCGTCCATTCGGCGATCGTGGCGCCGCTGTGTTCCTGCCGGGGAGCCGTTCTGGGGGCGATGGTGTTCATACGTCATCAGCGTCCCGAACCTTTCGACGCCGACGACCTCGTCATCGCGGAGGAGATCGCGATGCGGACGGCGGTGTACGTCGACAACGCCCTCCGTCACGCGTGCGCACACGGCATGGCCCGGAGCCTGCGTCGCAGCCTGCTGCCCCGGCATCTGCCCCAGCTCGCGGCCGTGGAAGCAGCCGGTCGCCACCTGGCCGCAGACCCGCCCCACGCTGGTCTGGACACGGCGTGGTTCGATGTCATACCGCTGTCGAGCGCACGAGTCGCACTGGTTGTCGGGAAGGTGCCCGGCCACGGCGTGCGCACCTTTGCCACCGCCGCGCAGCTGCGCGCCGCGGTACGTGCTCTGGCAGACCTCGACCTGCCCCCCGACGAGCTGCTCGCTCACCTCGGCGACGTCCTCATGAGTCTCCCGGCCAAGGGCGCCAGGACCCCTCACGGTCAGCCGGTTGCGGCAGTGGGAGGCACCGCCGACGACCTGAGGGCCTCCTGCCTGTATGCCGTCTACGATCCGGTCTCGCGCCGCTGCGCGCTCGCCGGCTCCGGCCACCCTCCGCCCGCCGTCGTCACCCCGGACGGCGGCGTCGAAACCGTAGACCTTCCGCCCGGACCCGGCCTCGGGCTCGGCGGCCTGCCCTTCGAGGCCGTTGAGATGGACCTCGCCGAAGGCAGCCTCCTCGCCCTGTTCACCGACAGCCTCGTCGGATCCTGCCACCAGCACCCAGCGGGAAGCCGGGCGCTGCGGGAGATTCTCGAGCCAGGCCGGCCCGCGTTGGACGTCATGTGCGAGTCCCTCCTCGCGACCTTGCTCGACCACCGGCCCCACGACGACGCGGCTCTGCTTCTCGTCCGCACCCGGACTCTCGACGCCGGCTCCGTGGCCACCTGGGCTCTCCCCAGCAGCCTCAGTGCTGTCCCCGACGCTCGCGCCTACGTATCGGGACAACTGGCCGCCTGGGGGCTGGAAGACGGCGCGTGCGGCTCCGACCTGGTGGTCAGCGAGCTGGTCACCAACGCCGTCCGCCACGCCGCACCGCCCGTGCAGCTGCGTGTCATCCGCCAGGAGAACAGCCTGATCTACGAGGTCTCGGACGGCAGCAGCACTCCTCCACGTCAACGCCGAAGCCAGGCCTACGACGAGTGCGGGCGCGGCCTGTTCCTCGTCTCCGAACTGACCGAGCGCTGGGGAGTGCGGCACGGGCCCGACGGCAAGACGGTCTGGGCCGAGCAGGCGTGCGCACCCGCGAGTTCTGACCATCGGCGCCTGTGAGGAACAACCCGCAGGTGCCTAACCGCAGTTGCCCTGCGAGGGGTCAGTAGGGGAAGAACGGGCAGCCCGACCGCCTCACTCGGATCGCGGCAATGCGGCGTCCGCATCGTCGTCGAGTGCGTTGGCAATGGTGGTGACGCCGCCGATCAGCATGTCCAGGTTGAAGGCGTAGTACTCGTCGGGGCTCGCGCAGTTCGCCAGCGCGTCCGCGCACCAGATCACGGTCGGGAAGCGGCGGGGGGACAGCGCGATCAGCGAGGCGCGCTTGGCCCGGATGGCGTCGTCTCTTGCTTCCTCCTCGCTCGGGTGCTCGCGACCCGGCTCAGCGGTCACCAGGGCAACGATGGCGCTGAGGAGATAGCCGCCGACCTCCGCGGTGCGTTCGGGTTGCAGCCCGCCTCGCCGCAGCAAGGAGAGCGTGCGTTCGGTCAGGGCCAGCCCGGCCGGCGAGGCAAGGATTCGGGACGGCAGGAGCGCCACGACAGCCGGATGGGGTCGCAGTGCGGCGAGGAAGGCCTCGAGTACGGAACGCAGCTGATGCTGCCAGGGAGCGGAGTCCTCGGGCGGGAGCTGCACATCGGCGAACAACTGCTCCGCCATGCCGTCAAGCAGCTGGTCCTTCTCTTTGAAGTGCCAGTACAGGGCGGTCGGTGTGACCCCGTGCTGCTGGGCCAGTCGGCGGATGGTCACCGCTTCCAGACCTTCGTCGTCGGCCAGCGCGATGGCACTGAGCGCGATCGCCTCGCGGCTCAGAGGCTCCTGCCGCTGCGGTCCTGTTCTCCTGTTCGCCATGTTGACAACTCTACCCTGGACATGTCTCATGTAGATAGTTCATGAACGCTGTACAGGAACACCGTGCAGGATCGCGCGGACGGAGCTCAGGTCCTGAAGAGCCTCGCCGCCGGCAAACCCCTCCCGCACCCCGGCCCTGTCCTTGCCCCCACGGCATGCCGCGGCCCGTTGACGGAGACTCGATGACCTCACCCCCTCGGCCACAGCCCAGTGCCCCGGCCGTCAGCAAGATTCCGCCGGACCCGGCGCTGGTGCGGCACCTGACCAGCGGCATCGTCGCCACTGGCGACCCGCTGACCACGCACGCGCCCTTCACCGGCGAGCCCCTCGCTCACCTGCCACAGTCCACGGCCGTCGATGTGGAACGCGCCTTCGCCGCGGCCAGGGAGGCCCAGCAGAACTGGGCGGCTGTCCCCGTGCGGCGCAGGGCCCAGCTGTTCCTGCGGTTCCATGACGTGGTGCTTTCGCGTCAGCACGAGATCCTCGATCTCATCCAGTGGGAGACGGGCAAGGCGCGACACGACGCCTTCGACGAGGTGCTGGAAGCCGCCACGGCCGCTCTGTACGCGGCTCGGCAGGCCCCGAGCGTGCTGCGCGCCCGCCGTCGTCAAGGGGCCTTCCCCGGTCTGACCCGCGCCCTGGAGGACTTCCAGCCCAAGGGGGTCGTCACGGTGATCTCGCCATGGAACTACCCGCTGGCGCTGGGCCTCGACGCCATCCCCGCGCTGCTGGCAGGCAATGCGGTCGTCCACAAGCCCGACACGCAGACCGCCCTGTCGGCTCTGTGGCCTCGCGCGGTCCTCGAGGAACTGGGGCTGCCCAAAGACCTGTGGCAGGTCGTCATCGGTGAGCCGTCGGTCATCGGCACGCCCCTGATCGAACACGCTGACTTCGTCAGCTTCACCGGCTCCACGCAGACCGGCCGGGGCATCGCCGAGCAAGCCGGGCGCCGGCTGATCGGCTGCTCCCTGGAGCTCGGCGGGAAGAACCCGATGCTTGTCCTCGACGACGCCGATCTCGACGAAACCGTCGAGTCGGCAGTCCGTGCATGCTTCGGCAATTCCGGGCAGATGTGCGTGGGCATCGAGCGCATCTACGTCCACACCCAGGTCTACGACGCCTTCCTCGACCGTTTCACCAAGCGGGTGCAACGGATGTGTCTGGGGCGGGACTTCGACTTCGAAACCGACATGGGATCCCTGACGACCGCCCAGCAGCTCAATCGAGTCACCGAGCATGTCGAAGCGGCCCGAGCCGCGGGCGCCCGCGTCGCCGTCGGCGGGAAGGCACGCCCGGACCTCGGCCCGCTCTTCTACGAGCCGACCATCCTCACCGATGTCCCCGTCGGCACCCCGGTGCGCCATGAGGAGACCTTCGGGCCGGTCGTCTCGGTCTACCGAGTCCCCTCCGACGAAGCGGCCATCAGCGCTGCCAACGACAGCCCGTACGGGCTCAACGCGGCGGTCTACAGCCGCAACATCCGCCGCGCACGCCGGGTGGCGGGCCGCATCGCCGCCGGAACCGTCAACATCAACGAGGGGTACGCGGCCGCGTACGCCTCCCAGGGCGCTCCCATGGGCGGCATGAAGGCCTCCGGCCTCGGGCGCCGTCATGGCGTCGGCGGACTGCTGAAGTACACCGAGCCACAGACCGTGGCGAGCCAGCGGCTCCTGGGATTCGATCCCGTGCCAGGCATGAGCAGAGCCCGTCAGGCCGGCCTCTTCACCGCCTCCCTGCGTGCCTTCAAGACGCTGCGCATCCGCTGAGACACGCGGCACCCGCACACCATCCACCTCTGTCACTTACGGAGAGCCGCCATGAGAGTCCTCGTCACCGGAGCGACCGGCTATCTCGGCCGGGCCGTCGCCCAGCACCTCCAAGTCGCCGGCCATGACGTCACCGGCATGGCCCGAAGTGCCGCGGGACTGCAAGCCCTCGATGCCGCCGGGCTGCGCCCCGTCGCCGGAGACCTGACCGACCCGCACTCCCTGCGCGCCGCGGTGGAGAACGCGGACGCGGTGATCGAGACCGGCAGCGCCGACAACGACCGGGCCACCGCCCTCCTGCTGGATCTCGTCACCGGCACGGACAAGCGCTACCTGCGCACGAGCGGCGTCGCCGTCTACACCGAGCTGTCCGGGGGCGAACCCAGCGACACCGTCCACGTGGAGGACGAGGAGTTCATTCCGCTCCCGCAGCTGTCCCACCGCTACGACCAGGATCTGCGGGTCATGGCAGCCGCCGAGCACGGCGCACGGACAGTGGTACTGCGCCCCGGCATGGTCTACGGCCAGGGCGGCAGCGAGCAGCTGCCGGTGCTTCTGCGTGCGGCCCTGCGGGACGGCGTCAGCCGCTATGCCGGGCGGGGGCTGAACCGCTACCCCAACGTCCACCTGGACGACGTCGCACACGCCTATCGGCTGGCACTTGAATCCGCCCCGCCCGGAAGCGAGTACAACCTCGCGGCCAGCGAGTGCGCAATGCGTGAGATCGCCGACGGCGTCGCGCGCGCCCTCGGCCTCGGCCCTGCGGTCTCCGTCTCCCTGGAGGAGATGAGCCAGGCCATCGGTCAGCTGTACGCGCTGGGAATGAGCAGCAACGTCCGCGTCGACGCCGTCAAGGCCCGCACCGAACTGGGATGGCAGCCCAAGGGCCCCTCCCTGCTCGACGACCTCGTGAACGGTTCCTACCAGCGGGTGTGGGGTCATCGAGAAGTCTCTCTGATCACCGAAGGAGCACACGCATGACCAGCGGCACAACGCGCACCTCCCCGCTCGCCGGGGAGGTGGTGGCCAGGAACTTCGAGGGCTGGAGTCCTGCACTGCGCCAGG
This sequence comes from Streptomyces sp. NPDC046900, assembly GCF_040644975.1. NCBI lineage: Bacteria > Bacillati > Actinomycetota > Actinomycetes > Kitasatosporales > Streptomycetaceae > Streptomyces > Streptomyces sp. NPDC046900. The sequence goes on from NZ_JBEYXD010000022.1 coordinate 86,018, forward strand.
AGTTCACCGACAACGCCCACAACTACCGGGTCGGGTCGGTCCTGCTCTCGGAGACCGACGACCTGAAGGTGTGGAGCATCCACGTGCCTCCCGGGCAGCACCTGCCGGCCCACCGGCACGTCCTGGACTACTTCTGGACCGCACTCACCGACGGTTCGAGCATCCAGCACACCGACGACGGCACCACCCGCAGGGTCTCCTACCGGGCCGGTGACACCCGACACTTCACCTTCCCCCGCGAGGAGTACCTGCTGCACGACCTGTGCAACGACGGTCCCACCGAACTGCGCTTCATCACCGTCGAACACAAGCGTCCGCACAACGCCGCACCGCAGGAAGGCCGTTCATGACCACCGCACACCGCGCCGAAGGGCTGGTGCCGGTCACCTACTTCCCGGCACCGACCCAGGACGTCTTCGCCGCCAACGCCCAGCGCATTCGCGACAAGCCCTACGCGCACTTCTTCAGGGAGGAGATGTACCTGCACCGCGAGGTCCTGCCCGCGCTACAGCGGCCCATGGACCCCGGCGATGCTCGCGGAACCTCCCCCGAGGAGCTCAACACCCTGCTGGACGCCGGCCCCCACAAGGTGGAGAACGGCTACTGCCTGCTGGCGGACGGCACCGCATACGTCGCCAGCAGAACACCTCTTCCCGGCGCCACCGGAGAGATGGTGAGCTGGTTCTTCTGGTGGTACATGGGCGAGTCGGAGCGCTACTCGCTCTGGCACCCGTACAACCGTGTCTTCGCCGAGGCGGCCGACCCGGCGGCGCTCAGCCGGCCCGGCCTGACCCACGAGCAGCGGTACATCGGCAACACCGTGCACGTCACCGAGTACGTCGGGCCCAAACGCGTCAAGGTCAAGACACGTTTCGTGCAGCCGTCCGACTGGGGGCTGGACACAGCCCGCTTCGCCCAGGCCGGGGTCGTGGCCCAGATCTGCGGAGAGATCATCCTGGCCGGTGTCCGCGTGGGCCGCATGCTCCGCCTGGCCCGTGAAACCGACGAGGGCCTCGAACTGCGGACCCGGTTCTGGCTCGGCGACCTCATCACGCTGGGGTCGGTCGACCTCGCACCCATACTGCGCGCTCTCGGCCTCAAGCGCAGGCTGATCAACAGCACCACCGCATACGAACAACTCTTCAACGATCAGGTCGGAATGACACACCTTGCCGGCTTCCTGCCCGAGTTGTATGCCCAGTTCGGCGCACACGCTGCCTGACTGCCACCGATCCGGCGTCCGTACGGGCACCGTAAGCCACAGACGCCTGTAGCTGCCGCACGACGGACAGACGCCCGGCGAGCTGGAAGTCCGCGGTCCCTGGATCACCGGCGCCAACCTCGGTGGCGAGGGCAGCCAACCACTGCGCCCACAGGCAGCTTTCACCGACGACGGCTGGCTGCGCACCGGTGACATCGCCACTATCAGCCCTGGGGGCTGTATGACCATCACCGACCGCGCCAAGGACCTGATCAAATCCGGGGCGATTCGATCTCCTCCGTCGAGGTGGAAAACCGCCTCATGGCGCACCCGGACATCGCGGAGGCCGCTGTCGTGGCGATCCCGGACGAACGGTGGCAGGAGCGCCCGTGGGCGCTCGTCGTCCTCAACGAGGGCGCTGAACCCGACTTCAGCGCCTATCGGGCGTTCCTCCGTGGGCACTTGGCCGGCTGGCAGATCCCCGAGCACTGGGCCGTCCTCGCCTCGCTGCCCAAGACCACCGTCGGGAAGGTCGACAAGAAGGCGCTCCGCGCCCGGCATGCACGCGGGAACATCGCCTTCACCACCCTCCCTTAGGGAGGCGAAACCAAGCGCGCAGACCGCCCCTTCGTGACAGGGGCGGTCTTGCCGTCCGGCGGAGTACTGCGTGGTGCTGGTCAGTACCCCGTCGGGGCAGCAGCCGCGTCAGACGACGGGAGCTTTCGTCCCTGCCTGGACACCGCGTACACCGGCGATGATGAGATCGATGCCGCGCTCGTAGTAGACGTCCCGGCTCGCGCAGGACGCGAGCGCGCCGGCCGCTGCCACGATGTGCGGATAGTGCTTGGGGGACAGCGCCTCCAGCGAGGCTTGTTTGGCCCGGATGGCATCGTCCCGCAGCTCCGGGTCGTCCATGTGGCTGCGGCCCGGCTCGTTGACGACGAGCGTGACGACCGAGCACAGCGCCTGGCCGGCGATCTCCGCGGCCTGCTCGACCTGGAACCCTCCAGCATCCAGCAACCCAAGTGTCCGCTCCGCCAGCGCAAGCCCCGGCAATGAGACCAGGACGCGGGTGATGACCAATTCAGCTGCGGCAGCGTGCGGGCGCAACGATTCGAGGAAGGCCACGAGCACATCGCGCAGCTGGTCGCCCCACGGCCGGTCGTCCGCCTCCGGCAACCTGACGTCGGCCAGGAGACGTTCGGCGAGGGCGTCAAGGATCTGATCCTTGTCACGGAAGTGCCGGTACAGGGCCATCGCCGAGACTCCGTGCTCCTGCCCCACACGGCGTGTGGTGACCGCGCTCAGGCCCTCGGCATCGGCAAGAGCGAGGGCCGTGGCGACCAGGACGTCCCGGTCCAGACGCTTCCTCGACGACTCCATGTGAACCTCCCTGAGCGGCGAGTTTACAGCGTACACACGAGGTTTCACCAGGAGGACACGTCGTTTACATCGTAAGCGTCTAGTGTATGTTTACATAGTAAGCAGCGGCTCGATCGACGTCGGCAACAGGTGTCTGCCTTCTGATCTTGAGCGCGATGTCTGCCCTACCTGAATCCCTGTTCTGATGAGGAAATCCATGCGGCGCAGTCCATGGGCGACCCTGACGGTCCTGGCCCTCGCACAATTCATCGTGGTGCTCGACGTGACGATCGTGAACGTCGCACTCCCCCACATCCAGACCGACCTCAAGTTCTCAGCCGACGGCCTGCAATGGGTCATCAGCGCATACACCCTGCTCTTCGGCGGCTTCCTGCTATTGGGCGGCCGCGCCGCCGATCTGCTGGGCTCCCGCCGCGTCTTCGTCGTCGGCCTCGGCCTGTTCGGCATCACCTCGCTCGTCGCCGGGCTGGCGACCTTCCCCGGTGAGCTCATCGCCGCACGCGCGGTGCAGGGACTGGGCGGAGCCCTGATGTCCCCGGCGGCACTGTCGATCCTGACGGTGACCTTCCCCCACGGTCGGCAGCGCAACATCGCCATGGGCGTCTGGGGAGGTCTGGCCGGCCTCGGCGGCACTCTGGGGGTCGTGGCGGGCGGCCTGCTGGTCGACTCGCTCAGCTGGCGCTGGGTCTTCTTCGTCAACGTCCCGATCGTGGTGGCGCTGGTGATCGCCGTCCCGATCTTCGTCCGGCGCATCGCCCCGCTCGCGGGCCGCGGGTTCGACGCCTTGGGCGCGCTGTTGAGCACCGCGGGCCTCCTGGCTGTGGTCTATGGCGTCGTACGGGCCGAGCCGGTGGGCTGGCAGTCGACCGAGGTGATCACCTGCCTCGTCGCCGGGATCGCCCTGCTGGCCGTCTTCATCGTCGCCGAAGCCCGCTCCAAAGCTCCCCTCGTGCCGCTGCGTCTGTTCCGCTCCCGGGCCCTGAGCACCGCCAGCGGGGCACTGGCCCTCAACGGGGCCGCGTTCTTGACCATGTTCTTCCTGACGGCGATCTACCTGCAGGAGGTCCGCCGAGCCTCGGCCCTGAAGACCGGCATGGAGATCCTTCCCATGGGCGCCGCCGCCATCCTCGCCGCGGTCGTCACCACTCAGATGGTTCATCGCCTCGGTACCAGGACCGTCCAGCTCAGCGGAGCCGTGCTCAGCGTCGTCAGTCTGCTTCTGCTCGCTCAGACCAATGCCGACAGCAGCTACGCCGCGCATCTCCTGCCCGGCCTGATCCTCTTCGGCGCGGGCATCATCGCCCTGGGCGTACCGGCGCAGATCGCGGCCGTCGTCGACGTCGAACACCACGAAGCCGGTGCGGCCTCCGGCGTCGTCACCGCCTTCTACCAGGTCGGCGGGGCACTCGGCCTGGCCCTCGCCACGACCCTCTCCGTCTCACGCACCAATGCCGCGCTCGCCGACGGCTCCTCGCAGCAGCAGGCCCTAGTCGACGGCTTCCACCGGGGACTGATCGTCGCGGCGGCTTTCGCCATCGTCAACGTGCTGGTGACCCTGGCGTCCCCCAAGCTGGCGCCGAGCGCGGAACAGATCGCCGAAGCCACAGCGACGGCCTGAAAGGCCACCCGCAATGAAGACGCCCCAGGGTCGCCGGCCACCCACTCCGGCGGCGCTGCGGGCCCGGTGTCCGGCTCGGTCGGGAGGGCCGGACACCGCCACCCCCACCCAACTCCTCCTGAGAGAACAGCAGATGGCCACTCCGGCTCCGACACCCGCGCACGCCGCAGCGCTGCTGCGGCACTTCACAGACCTGCGCGACGGCACCCACGGCGACGCCGTGTCTCGTAAGGACAAGGAAAGGCTCTTCGCCGACGCCATCCCGCTGCTCGATCCCTACGCCCGGCAGGCACTGGCCGAAGTCAACACCAGCCTCCTGCTCGGCCAAGGTGACGTGGCCGCCAGCGGGTTGCGCACCACGAACGACGGTCCGGAAGCGCTCTGGGTACTGACCTGGACCGAGCAGCGCGCTTCCGGGATCGCCCCGATCGTGCTGCACGCCTACTACGGTGCCGGCTTCCACCACCCCCACCTGCGCGGCGGCACGGTGGGCGACTGGCCGCTGAACGTCTTCGCCGACGACCAGGCCGCGGCCGAACTGCCCACTCTGCGCGCCATCGCCTCCGCCGACCTGCACAACCTCGTCTTTCAGCGGGACTTCCGCATCATCCCTGCCATGACGAAAGGAGCAGCATCATCGTGACGTTGCGTCTGTCCGTCCTCGACCAGTCGCCCATCCCCGACGGCGCCGCACCGGCGGACGCGCTCGCGGCCACTCTCGAACTCGCCCGCGCCGCGGACGATCTGGGCTACCACCGGATGTGGGTCGCCGAACACCACCAGACCGCCGCATTCGCCGGAACCGCGCCGGAAGTCCTGGTGGCCGAACTGCTCAACACCACCCAGCGCCTGCGCATCGGCTCCGGCGGTGTCCTCCTCCCCCGGTACGAACCTCTCAAAGTGGCGGAGACCTTCCGCATCCTCGCCACCCTGCACCCCGACCGGGTCGATCTCGGCATCGGACGTGCCGGCGGGCACGTACACGACTTCCCGCACAAGCTCGCCGAGCTGGCCGACCTGCTCGAAGCACCCGCCCCCGGCTACCGGCCGCCGCAGCTCTGGCTCCTCGGAGCCGGCCCGGCCTCCGCCTACACGGCCGTCACCCTCGGCCTCTCCTACGCCTACGCCCACTTCCTGCGGCCCGAACACAGCGTCCCCGCGCTGGAGATACACAACGTCCGCACCATCGAAGCGATGACCCACAGCGCCCTCGCCGTGCGCGCCATCGTGGCGCCCACCAAAGCCGCGGCGCGTGACCTCGCCGAGAGCTACTTGCTGTGGCGCAGCCGCCGTGACCTCGGGCACGACGAACCGCTTCCCTCCCCCTTCATCGCCCGCACCCACCGCTGGACGACGCAGGAGAAGGACCGCGCGGACCGCAACAGGCGAGCGCTGATCGCAGGCACACCGCCCGAAGTGCACGACCAGCTCGCCGAGTTGGCCAAGATTCACGGAGTCGACGAGATCATCGTCAACACCCTGACCCACGACCCCGCCGACCGGCTGCTCACCTATCAGTTGCTGGCCGAGGCATTCCACTTGGTCCCGACAGCATGAGCTGCCATCCACGTCGGCGGTCGCGCGGAAACGCGAACGGGCCCCGGACCGCCGGGTCCGGGGCCCGCTCCCCCCACTCGCCGCCCGTCAGATCACTGCGTCACAGCTCGTTCCCACGGCACAGTCGCCGTCATGGGGTCGGATCGAACCGGTTCGCGATCTGGCTCGGAGCAGGGCCTAGCGGTGACAGCCCCGGTGGCCGGGGTGCCAGATGTTCGCCATGTGGCCACGCTGCCAGCGACCGTGCTCGAAGTGGGCGGGGACCCACACCCGGGTGAAGTAGCCGCGGTCGTGCCAGCAGTTCCGGCCGCGATCCGGACCGGGGTGCGACGGGCCGTGGTGGGCCGGGGCGGCAGAGGCACTGCCGACCGCGCCGAACAGCGCCCCAGCGGTCATCGCAACCGTCGCAGCACCGAGGGCCGCGGCCCGCTTGAACGTGTCAGTCATTCCAGGTGTCCTTTCCATACAGGGCGTGATGCCCCGTCAGGTCTCCCGGCCGGGTTCCGGCCGGTACGGATCTGATCCTGCACCGCCGGAACGCCCGAAACGGAAAAAGACTCCCTTCATTACTCAATGCTCATTACACTCTCATTTGCCTTAAATACTCACATGATCCAACTGCGGTGAATTGGGAGACCATCGGAAACTGACACGGCGCCAGGCATCAGGCATCAGGCATCAGGCACACCAACGACTGCCGAACGGGCTGCCTCGGTACTCAATAGCCGGTCCGGCGCCTGATGGAAGGAACCGCGGACGACTTCCCGGACCCGCCACGTCCCGCCCTGCCTCAGGGCTCGGGGCACCATGGGCTTCGCGCAATGACTGCCGAGCCGCAGGGAGCAGGCCTTCGCCGGGTGCCGGACCCGCACGCAACGTGCGCACGCACGGGTCCGGCATGCCTCAGGCGGCGTCTTCGGCCAGGGTCTCCCGGATCATGACCGCCGCGCGCTCCGCATCCGCCTTCGATACGTCGAGGTGGAAGACGAACCGGATCTGCGGCCCGCCTGCCGTGCACAGCACGCCCCGGGCCGCCAGCCGCTGAACCAGGTCCGGCGTCGTAAGGCCCCCGACGGGACGCGCGAACACCATGTTGGTGCGCGCCGCGCCGACCTCCAGCCCCGGCACACCGTCGAGGATCTCGGCGAACAGTGCGGCGTTCGCGTGGTCGTCGGCCAGCCGGTGGACATGGTGGTCCAGCGCGTAGGACGCGGCCGCCGCAAGGACGCCCGCCTGCCGCATGCCGCCGCCCAAGGCTTTGCGCCACCGCTTGGCCTGGCCGATGAACTCCGGTGAACCCAGTAGCACCGAGCCCACCGGCGCCCCCAGGCCCTTGCTGAAGCACACCGACACGCTGTCGAAATGCTCCGCGATCTTCCGCGCCCCGACGTAGGGATCGCCGCCGCCGGCCACCGCGGCGTTGAACAGCCGGGCCCCGTCCAGATGCGTCGCCAGTCCGTGCTTGCGGGCCAGGGCCGTGGCTGCCTGGAGGTACTCAGGGGCGATCACCGTGCCGCCGAACGTGTTCTCCAGACACAGCAGCCGAGTGCGCGCGAAGTGCGGATCGTCCGGCTTCACGGCCGCCTCGATGTCCGACAGATCAAGCGTTCCGTCGCTCTGGTGCGGCAGCGGCTGCGGCTGGATCCCGCCGAATGAGGCCGCTCCGCCACCCTCGTGGCTGTAGAGGTGGGCGTTCGCCCCGGCGATGTACTCCTCGCCCCGCCCGCAGTGGCTGAGGAGGGCGCACAGATTGCTCTGGGTGCCGGACGAGACGAACAGCGCGGCCGGGAAACCGAGCAACTGCGCCACGCGCTCCTGGAGCGCGTTGACGGCGGGATCGTCGCCGAACACGTCGTCGCCCACCTCGGCCCGTGCCATGACGGCACGCATCTCTTCGGTGGGACGGGTGACGGTGTCGCTGCGGAGATCTATGACGTGGTCCATGCCTCTTTACTACCGGACCACCCCTGTGCAATCGCCTCCGGGGCCAGCCGGCGCCCACCCGCTCGGGCCCCCGTCTCTGGAGCGCCCCTCACCGGGCAGGGGCGTACACCCCACCCGCGCCGGCAGGACACCCGGCTGGAGCATCGTCACTCCACCGCCGGCCACACCTCCGGACCGCCACCCTGCCACTCGATCAACGGTGACATCGCCACATCCAGCTCATCCAGGTCGTCAAGCCCGGCGCGCTGCAAGTACACGGTCAGCTCGTGCAGCGAGTACGCGGTCCCCAGGACGTCGTCCCCCACCATCACCTGTCGACCGCCTTTCGCATGCGGCGGGGAAACGATCACGCGAGACTCGGTCATGACTTCAGCCTCGGCGACCGACGGTTTCAATGCACACCAAAGACGCCCGTCAGTGGAAGCGCCCGCCCTTGATCCCGCTGCCCGCCGCACCGCCTCCGGCCCGCGACCAGGCAGGAGCCATCTCAAGCCAAGAGGTCGCCGAGCTCGTACGGCAGCCGCGGCACTGCGCCGTACGCGGACTACGGCAGCCAGATGTCACGGATGCCGAGCGGGCGGGGACCGGCGTGGCCCCGCCAGAGCACGTCGCGCGCGTTCCCGGGGCCGTCGGCCAGCTCTCGGGCAGAAGGTCCCTGGCAACACCCTGAACCGGATTGCGGTGACCGTCTCCGGCCACCGCCTTGCCGCCCGGATCAGGCGCGATCGGTCAGTTCCTCTGCGAAAACGTGCGACAGCGGCTGCGGTCCCACGTATTGCTGACAGTTGCACTGGCCGGACTCGTAGCGCAGGGGCTTCTTGTTCTCGTCCCAGGCCGTCGGCACCTCGACGCGTTCGTGGCACCGGCCCTGCTTGTCGTGCTTGGCGAGATGATGCGTGCATCCGCACACCGGCTCCGGCGGCTTCTGAGCCGCCTCAACAGCCAGTCGTTCCTGCTTCGCCGCCTCCAGCAACTGCAATTTGCGCTCGTGGCGATTGCGCAGCGCGCTGCGGATGTTGTCGGCCGCCCAAGCGAAGCCGCCCGTCCAGAAGACGATGAGAACCCACCAGAACCAGTCCACCAGCAGCCCCTTCCCCCTTTATCTGCTGCGGGTCAGCATAGATGGCGCATCCAAGGCCATCACCTTGTCGTACCTGCCTCAGAGTTCGCTGATACAGCTGAGACAGCACCAGCCATGCGGATGACCCGATTGCGGGTCGTGCCACGCCCGGGTCCCAGCTCGCGGAACGCGGCCCCTCCCGGTCAGCGCGCACTGGAAGGCCATACGTCACGTCGGAGTGGAGCGGTCCGCATCCGACAGCTTGTCTCCGGAGACGAGACGGTTGTGCTGCCGCTGCAGGAGTACGTCGCCGAGCAGTGCGAGCTCGAACAGGGCGGGGCCAGAGTGACCATGCCTGCGTTGGCCAGAGGCGGGGATCAGGCTGGACGGTCGCAGAGTTCGTCGACGTACGTGCGCACATCATTAGGCTCTCCTTCGGTCACCGGGCGTGGACAGTGAACGGCACGGTGATCACGTCACCGTCGGCGAGCCGGAACTGCGACCACAGCCGGTAGGTCCCGGCGGTGGGGAACTCGACCTGCACATCGAGCTCGGGGCCGAAGGTCTGGCCTGGCAGGGCGAACACCGGGCGGCCGTCTGCGTCTGTGACCTCGGCGTGCTCGTGGGCGAACGTCTGCCCATCGGCGCGCATGATCACGACGTGGCCGGCGGCGGCGAGGTAGGGCTGAAGGTCGTCAACCGGGCGGCCCGTGGCGGCGTCGCTGAATGTGTACCGCAGGCCGCTGCGCACGCCGACCTCGGCGTCGCCGTCGAGCCGTACGCGAACGCCGGCCACGACAGCGCTGCGTGGCCCCTCGGCAAGGGTCACCGGTGCGGGGGCGTCGCCGACGACGGTGAGCACCTGCCGGGAGTGGACGTCGGCCATCTGGCCCTGACGGCGGAACTCGGTGTTGACGATGTAGCGCCCGGCGGTGGGGAAGGTGATGTCCACCGCGAACTGCCCGGCCCGGCCGGTCGGCTGCGGATGTACGTGGGTGAAGGTGCCGAGGTCGGCGCGAGTGGCGATCAGATGCACCCACGCCTCGTGGGTGCGGGTCAGATCCCCCACCGGCTTCCCCGTCCTGCTGTCGACGACGGTGGCCACCAGTCGGGTAGCGACGCCGGGCCGGGTGCCGGCGGGCAGGTCGAGGTGGACATCGAGGCCGGCCTCGGCCGCGTCGGTCGCCGGGACGTCGGCGGTCATCATCACGCTCATCGCCGGGCGCATCGGCATGCCGGTGCCCTGCGCCCACGCGAGCTGGCCGTTCATGCCGCGCGCGGCGAAGTCCATCCGGCTGACCGCAGTCAGCCCGGCGCCCAGGGCCAGGGCGACGACCGCGATGGCGGTCAGGTAGGCGTACTGGCCGACCCGGGCGCGCAGCGGCGGGTGCAGAATCTCCTGAGCGGTCGCCGGGCGGCGGAAGCGGCGCAGCCGCAGTGCGTTGCTGACCACGCTGACCGAGCTCATCGCCATCGCCGCGCTGGCCAGCACGGGGTCGAGCAGCAGTCCGTGCCACCAGTACAGCGCCCCCGCGGCGACCGGGACGAGCAGCAGGTTGTAGCCGAACGCCCAGCCCAGGCCCTGCTTCATCGTCGTCACAGTCCGCCGCGAGAGCGCGATCGCCGAGACGATCCCGCGCAGGTCGCCACCGACCAGGGTGATGTCGGACGCGGCGATCGCAACATCGGCGCCGGTGCCGACCGCCAGACCGAGCGCTGCTTCACTGAGGGCGCCGGCGTCATTGATGCCGTCCCCGCAGAAGGCGACGACGTCCCCCCGCTCCTGCATCTCGCGCACCGTCGCCGCCTTCTCGGCCGGCAGCACCTCGGCAAGCACGTGCTCGATGCCGACCTGCTCGGCGATCGCCGCGGCGGTGGCGGCGTTGTCGCCGGTGAGCATCCACACCTGCAGGCCCAGCGCCTTCAGTTGGGCGACCGCCTCGGCCGACTCTGCCTTGACCGTGTCCGCCACGGTGAGCACGGCGGCCGCACCTCCGTCGACGGCGACGAACATCGGCGTACGACCGGCCGCGGCCTCAGCGGCGGCGGTGGCTTCCAGCGCGGTGACGTCGACGCCTCGGGCGGCCATCAGCGCGGCGTTGCCCACGAGCACGTGGTTCGTGCCGACGACTGCGTCGATGCCGTACCCGGGAACGGCGTCGAAGGAGCGCAGCGCCGGGAGGTCGAGGAAGCGAGCGGTGGCGGCGGCGACGATCGCCTCACCGACCGGGTGTTCGCTGCCGGTCTCGGCCGCCGCCACGAGAGCCAGGACGTCGTCCTCGGTCCAGCCACCGGTGGTGGTGACGCCGGTCAGCGCCGGCTTGCCCCGGGTGATCGTGCCGGTCTTGTCGAGGACCACGGCGGTGACCCGTCGCGCGGTTTCCAGCGCGTCCCCGTTCCCGATGAGGATGCCCAGCTCCGCGGCGCGGCCGGTGCCGACCATCACCGCCGTCGGCGTGGCCAGACCAAGTGCGCAGGGGCAGGCGATGATCAGCACCGCGATCGTGGTGCTGATCGCCGTCGTCAGCCGCCCGGCATCGGGGCCGAGCAGCGCCCACGCCACGAAGGTGGCCGCGGCCAGGCCGAGCACGATCGGCACGAACCAGGCCGAGACCCGGTCGGCGAGGCTCTGCAGAGGCACCTTGGCGCCCTGCGCGTCTTCGACCAGCCGGACGATCTGCGCCAGCGCGGTGTCCGCGCCGACTGCGGTCGCCCGCAGCACCACCGTGCCGGTGCGGTTGATCGTGGCGCCGATGACCTGGTCGCCGGCGGCCTTGTCCACCGGGAGGCTCTCGCCGGTCAGCATGCTCTCGTCGACCGCGGTGGAGCCTTCGGTGACGACGCCGTCGACCGGGATCTTCTCGCCGGGCCGAACCCGCACCAGGTCGCCGACGACGACTTGCTCGACCGGTACGTCGACCACGGCGCCGTCACGCAGCACGCGGGCCGTCTTCGGCGCCAGCCCGACCAGGGCGGTGATCGCCGCGGCGGTCTGCTTCTTCGCCTTCGCCTCCATCCACCGGCCGGCCAGGACAAGCGCGAGGATGACGAGTGACGTCTCGAAGTACACATGCAGCGGCAGGCCCCACCGCTCGGCGGCCGCGGGCCAGAGGGTGACGAACGCGCTGTAGGCGTAGGCGACGCCGGTGCCCAGCGCCACGAGGGTGTTCATGTTCGTGCTGCGGTGCCGCGCGGCGGCCCAGGCGGCGCGGTAGACGTCCCGCCCGGCCCACACCTGCACCACTGTGGCGACCACAAGAATGGCCGGCATCAGCCAGTCCATCGCGTCGAGGTAGAGCGGCACGTACATCAGCACCATCAGTCCGAGGCCGGTGGCGAGGGTGATCTGCCATTTGCGTCTCAGCGACGTCAAGTGGGCCTCGCTGTCCCGTTGTTCGCCTGCCGCTGCGGTCGTGGCGGCGGTCGCGTGCCCGGCGGCGGGCCGGGCGTCGCGGCGCGGAGTCGCGGTGTAGCCGGCCCGGGTGACCGCCGCGGTCAGCTCCCCGAGTCCCACCTGCGCCGGGTCGAAGCGGACAGTGGCGGCCTCGGTGGCCAGGTTGACCTCCGCGGAGGCCACCCCGTCGACGCGGCGGAGTGCCTTCTCCACCCGGCCCACGCACGAGGCGCACGTCATGCCGCCGATGTCGAGGGTGCAGCTTGCTGTCGCCTGGGTCGCCGCACTCGCGGTCGACGCGGTGTTGCTCATTGCGTTCTCCTGTCGGACGGGATACGGGGGTTGAGGCTGATTCCTCGGGGGTGGTGGCCGGACTCGGACCGGCGACTTCGCCGGGTACGCGGCCGGGTCAGCGGCCGGTCGCCACTTCGGCGTAGGCGCTCGGGGGCCAGGCAGCGAGGATCTTGGGCCGCAGGGTGGCGCCGAGGCGGTGGTAGAAGCGCTGCGCCTCCACGTTGTCGACCTCCATGCCCCAGCGGATGAGCAGCCGCCCGGATGCGGCCAACGCGGCGAGGGCCGCCATGAGTTGTCGGCCGACGCCGGCGTCGCGGTGACCTGGGCGGACGTAAAGGTCATCGAGGTTGAGCACGTCGCCGCCGGTCCAAAGATGCAACTGGCGGACGGCGGAGACGTAGCCGATCGCGCGGCTGCCCCGCTCGGCCAGAAGGACGATCACCTCGGGGCGTCCGAGCAGGGCGTGCCACCGCTCATCGGTGACGTGTACCTGCGTCGCCTGGTCCTCGTGGGCGGCGATCTCCCGGACCATCGCGGCCACTTCGGCGGCGTCGTCCGGCGTGGCCCGGCGGATCGTGGCCTCGGTCATCATGGGGCGTCCTCTGGGGATGGTGGGGTATTGGGCGGGCCGGGAGCGGGGGAACCGCTCCCGGGTCGCGGTCGGGTTCTCGCGACGCGCGGCTGGTCGCATCGCGTCGCCGGGGGTTTCAGCAGTGGGCGTACTCGTGCGGGCGCAGCAGCATGGCCGCGGCCATCGCCGGGAGCATGAGCAGGTGGCCCCACAGCATCAGGGCGCCGGTGTCGATGAGTTCGAGCGCCAGCGGGACGAACAGCACCAGGAAGGGCACGTACATGGCCGCGCCCATCTCGGCGATGGGCCGCCGGCGGTGGCCGCGGAACTTCATCCACGCGGACATGGCCACCGTCATGTTCGTCGCCATGATCAGCGCGCCGGTGTACGGGTTGTGCATCAGTCCGGCGGCGCCGAGGGCGTCGAGGACGAACATCCACACCGGGTGCAGGACCACCATGCCGACGGCCATCGCCACGACCATCTCGGCGAAGTGCCGGGCGAATCTCCTGGCGCTCAGGCGGGGGCCGTTGTGCGCGACGGCGTCGGTGGGAGTGGGTGCCGCGCTCGGGGTGGCAGGTTGGCTGTGCATGCATGTCTCCAGGGATGGGTGCGGGTCACGGGACGAGGGCGTAGCCGGCTTCGTCGACTGCGGCGGCGATGTCGGCGCGGTCGACCGGCTGGGAGGCGGTGACGGTGACGCTGCTGCTGGCCAGGTCGACGGTGACGGACTCGACGCCGGCGACACTCGAGATCTCCTCGGCGACGGCGCGGACGCAATGCGCGCAGGTCATACCGGTGACCTCGAAGGTGGTCGAGCCGATGAAGGTACGGGGGGTGCCGGAGAGCAAGGGGAACTCCTAGATGGTCGGTGGTGGCGGTGCGGTCAGGTAGAAGAGTCGGTCCGGGGGCCGGTGCGTCTCACCGGGGAAATCGCCGGGTTGTTCGCTGGGATCGGCCGGGCCGGTGGCCCTGACCGGCGGGAGCGCGGGCGGTGGCGTCGGTGCCGGACGTGGCATCGGGCGGGGTGAAGATGGTTGGCGGGGCGCTGGGGGGCGAGCTGCACTTCCCTTGGGCGAGGCAACCGAGAGCCGCGGCGCGTGGCGGCGACCACCGCGGGTCAGGACGGCCGCCGCAGTCCGCGACTGGTCGGAGTCAGGGGGTGGTGCGGGCTCAGCCCGGCGTGCCGAGCCGGGCGTGCCGGAGCGGGCCGATCTTCGCCTTCGCGTCGGCGAGGCCGCCGGCCATCAGCGCCGTGCGGCCCACGCCTTCATCGCCGAGGGGACGAGGCCTGCGAATCCCGCATCCGCCAGGCGACCACGACCAGCCAGATCATCCACGCCACGTCCAGGACGAAGGCCAGCACGATTGCGATCGTCTCCGTGCCCGAGAAACCCTCGTAGCCGACCACCCAGCCCTGAACCAGACAGGCGAGGCCGGAGAACCCCATCAGGTGGGCGATCGGCCGCGGAATCCAAGCCGTGCGCAACACCGCGACCGCGAACAGGAGCAAGGCGAGGCCAAGGGCGAAGTTCTGGTAGCTCCTCACCCCCCACTCAAGCCAGCGGATCGCCTCGGCCGTCGCGAAGCGCGCCGCCTTCTCGTTGTCCGGGGCGCTCCCCCACGCGTTCACGGCCTGCTTGAGGGCGACCCCGTCGACTGCCTGGAGGACGCCGTACAGCGCCAGCGTCGCCACCGCCGAAGCGGCACCGAAACGACCCGCCCATCTCGCTGTTCCGGCCTGAACATCCAGGGCGAGGAACAGGGCGATCAGCCCCGCGAGGAAGACTGCCATGCCCACGAACTGGCCGAGGTGCACGAGTGTCCAGATCCCGCTGTGGGCGTACTCGGTGAACACGGCGGGGTGGTCGTTCGCGTCCCCGCCGGCGTGGAGCTGGGTGACCCCGATGTACAGGAGTTGCCCCACGAGCAGCAGCGTGGCGGACAGGCGCAGCGACGCGCGACGCGCCGGGGGTTCGGTGTGCGCCGGGTTGGCGCTCAGGGCGGGAAATGTGCTGGACATGGCAAGTCTCCAGTTGACGTTGCGGGATGGAAGGTGTCACGGGACGAGGACGTAGCCCGCCTCGTCGACGGCGGCGACGATCTAATCGGTGACCGCGCGCCGGCAGGGGGCGCGGGTCGTGCCCTCTGCCTCGAACGTGGTCGAACCGATGAAGGTGCTGGACAACGAGGGAGCTTCTTGAGGTGCTGGTCGTGGTGCCCGGTCAGGCATAAGAGTCGGTGCGGGCGTGGATGCGTCTCACCGGCGAAATCGCCGGGTTTTCCGCCTGGATCGGCCAGGTGGGTGTGGGTGCGCTCCCTGCGCGAGGCCGCCGACGGCGGCGCCCGTGCGAGGGGCGCCCCCTGCCGCGATGAGTTCCGGCCGGACCGGGAGTCTGTACTGGTGACCGTCGTAAGACGTCGTACGACGCTGCCCGGCACGAGACACCACGGAGGACACCATGACCACCACGCCGGACGACCCGACCACCGCGCTGCCCGGCCGCCCGCCCGTCGTCGACCTGGCCACCTGGCAGGCGGCCCGCGACGAGCTTCTGGTCCGCGAGAAAGCCCACACCCGCGAGGGCGACGCCATCGCCGCGGCCCGCCGCCGACTGCCCATGGTGGAGTTCGACGGGACGGTCGAGGTCGTCGGACCCGACGGCCCGGTCCCGTTCCTGGACCTGTTCCAGGGCCGCGACGAGCTCCTGGTCTACAAGCACATGTGGCACGACGGCGCGCCGCACCAGGGGCAGTGCGAGGGCTGCACCACCACGGTCTGGCATCTGAAGGACACCGTCTACCTCAACGCCCGCGGCGTCTCGTTCGCCGTCCTGACCTCGGGCCGCCCGGACGAGGTGGCCTCCTACGTCGAGTTCATGGGCTACACCCAGCCCTGGTACTCGGTGCGCGACGTGGACGCGCCGGTCGGCCGCAGCATGGGTCACATCACCTGCTTCCTGCGCGACGGCGACCGCGTGTTCCTCACCTACTCCACGACGGGCCGCGGCAACGAACGGGTCAACGGGTCCCTCGGCCTGCTCGACATGACGCCCTACGGCCGCGGCGAGACGTGGGAGGACAACCCCGAAGGCTGGCCCGAGGGGCACAACGCGTGCTGGTCCTGGCGCTCGGACGCGGACGGGAAGGCCACCTGGGGCCCGACCAGCCGCCCCGTGCCGCAGTGGACCCGCCCCGGCGCGACCCCCGTGGACACTCTCGGCCGGCACGGCCACCACCACTGACGCGCCTTCGTCGACGGCGTCGGCAACGATCTCGGATGCCGGGCGGAACCTCCGGACGATACGAACGGCCCGCGCGCGCTCGATCGGGGCGCGGTTCACTCGGAACGTGAAGGACTCCTGGTAGCAGAGGGACTCTCCAGGCGTGCCAGTCCTACCGGGAGTCCGGGTGCACACAGCGTTCCAGTGCCCGCCCTGTACTCGTCATGCCCTGCTCATGGCCGGGCTGGTGATCGTCCCTCGCGACGGCATTTCTCCCCCGGTTCGACGATGGCCGACGGGCAGTGGACGCTGCCGGCCCCGCTGCTCCCGGCGGCGGGCACCGGGGCCGTCCGGAGCGTTCGGTACCGTTGGCCTCGTGCTGGCCGGACGGGATCCCGAACGCGCGGCGATCGCCGCCCTGCTCGACGCCGCCCGCAGCGGCAGTGGCGGTGCGCTGGTGGTGCGCGGCGTCGCCGGGGTCGGCAAGTCGACGCTGCTGGTCGATGCGCTGACAACCGCCGCG
This sequence comes from Streptomyces sp. NPDC046900, assembly GCF_040644975.1. NCBI lineage: Bacteria > Bacillati > Actinomycetota > Actinomycetes > Kitasatosporales > Streptomycetaceae > Streptomyces > Streptomyces sp. NPDC046900. The sequence continues at coordinate 102,787 of NZ_JBEYXD010000022.1, forward strand.
GACCTGCGGGTGTTGCGCACCTCCGGCGTGGAGTCCGAATCACCGCTGGCCTTCGCCGCGCTGCAACGGCTGCTGTGGCCACTGCGCACCCGAATCGACTCCCTGCCCGCGCCGCAGGCATCGGCGCTGCGCGCGGCGATGGGTGAGGCAGAAGGCGAGGGCGACCGCTTCCGGGCGTTCCTCGGCACGCTGAGCCTGCTCGCCGACGCCGCCGAACAGACGCCGCTGCTGGTCGTCGTCGATGACGCGCACTGGCTCGACGAAGCGTCGGCCGCGGCGCTGCTGTTCGCCGCTCGCCGGTTGCAGGCCGAGCGCGTGGCGCTGCTGTTCGCCGCCCGTGACGGCGATGCCCGACGCTTCGACGCCGATGACCTGCCGACCGTCGTACTCGGCGGTGTGACGGGCACCGACGCCGACGCGCTGCTGTCCGCCCGCGCCGGAACCGACATCGACCCAGCGGTGCGCGAGCAGCTGGTCACGGGCACCGGCGGCAACCCGCTCGCGCTGGTCGAGCTGGCCGGGGTGCTCACCGCCGACCAGCTGACCGGCCGGGCGCCGCTGCCCAGCCCGCTGCCGCTGACCGGCGGCGTGGAGCGCGCCTTCCTCCACCGCTACCGCAGCCTCGATGAACCCGCGCAACGGTTCCTGCTGGTCGCCGCGACCGACGACACCGCCCGACTCACCGTGGTCCGCGACGCCGCCGAATGCCTCGACGCCGCTGATACCGCTCTGGACGCGGCGGAGCGGTCCGGATTGCTGCGCGTGGACGGCGACACCGTCACCCTCTACCACCCGCTGGTGCGCTCGGCGGTCTACCGCGCGGCCACCAGTGCGCAACGCCGCGCCGTACACCGTGTACTCGCCGACGTGCTGACCGGCGATCCGGAGCGTCGGGCCTGGCACCTGGCTGCCGCAGCCGACCGGCTCGACGAGGACGTCGTCGCCGCCCTCGACGGGGTCGCCGAGCGCGCCGCGGCCCGCGGTGGCCACGAGGCGGCGGCCGCCGCACGGGCCCGCGCCGCCGAACTCACCGTCGGCGGTGAGGCCCGCGGCCGGCGGCTGTACCTGGCCGCCTCCTCGGCCTGGCTGGGCGCGCACCCGTCGCGCGCCTCGGCACTCGCCCGGGCCGCCGCGGCGGACGTGACCGATCCGCTGCTGCGGTCGCAACTGCTCGCGTTGCAGGGGCAGATCGAATGGAACACCCGTTCCCTCAATGACGGCTACGACCTCGTCCTGCAGGCCGCCGAGCTCGCCGCCGACGTGGACCCGGCACCGGCGGCTCAGCTGGCGATGCTCGCCGCGTCGCTGGCGGCGTTCGGCGCCCGATCCCCGCGCACCGTGAACCCGACCGCTCTCGTGGCCGAGCCGGCGCCGGACGCGCCGACCCGGGTACGGGCCGCCTGGGCCCTGCTGCAGGGGTTCGGCGCGGTCGCCCGCTGCGACTGGGGCACCGCCGCGGAGTCCTTCCGGTGCGCGTTCGTCCTCACCGACGCCGACCCCGTCGACGACCATGTGCTGCAGCCCAACCTGGGTATCGCCGCGATGCTGATCGACGACGACGAGCGCGGACTGCGGCTGCACGAGCAGCAACTGACCGCCGCCCGCCGCGCCGGCGCGCTGAACATGGTCGAGCACGCCCTCACCCGCGGCGCCCACTTCCAGATCGCGACCGGCGCCTGGTCGAAGGCCGCCGCTGCCGCCGCCGAGGCGCTGCCGCTGACCGTCGGTACCGGTCACCCGGGGTTGAGCGCACTGCCCACCGCGCAACTCGCCCTGGTCGCGGCGCTACGCGGAGACGACGCCGCCGACCGCCATCTGGACAGGGTCGCCGAGATCCGGGACAAGCACCCCGTCGGCATCACCGACGGCCTTGTCGCCGACCTGGCGCACTGGGCCCGCGGGCTGCGCAGCGCGGCCCAGCCGGCCACCGCGCTGCACCACCTCATGCAGATCGAAGGGCCCGTCTGGCGCCGCTTGGCCGCCCTCGACCTGTTCGACGCAGCCGTACGCGGCGACCGCGAGGATCTCGCCCGCACCTGGCTCGCCGAGCTGGAGCAGTTCGCGGCAGGAACCGAACTGCCGGCGGCGACCGCGGTCGTCGAGCACGGCCGCGCGCTGCTGGACGACGAAGGCGACGCCGAGACCCACTTCCGGCGGGCACTCGCCGCGCACACCGACTCGCCGCGGCTGCGCGACCGGGCCGCCACCCATCTGGCCTTCGGCGAGCACCTGCGGCGCGCCCGCCGCCGGGTCGACGCCCGCGATCATCTGCGCACGGCGCTGGCGCTGTTCGAGGACCTGGGCGCCACGCCGTGGGCCGAGCAGGCGACGCAGGAACTGCGCGCCTCCGGGGAGACCGCCCGCCGCCGCGACGAAACCACCGCCACCGAGCTCACCCGGCAGGAACGCCAGGTAGCCGCTCTGGTCCGGCAGGGGCTGTCGAACCGGGACGTGGCCGCGCAGCTGTTCGTCAGTCCACGCACCGTCGACTTTCACTTGCGAAACTGCTACGCCAAGTTGGGCGTCAGCTCCCGTGCCGAGCTCACCGCTCTCCGACTCGACCTGTGACCGGCGAGGCCCCACCCCGCATCTGAGGACCGTATCGGTCGCTCCCCGGCGGCAGCGGTGTTCTGCCGTGATCCGGCCAAGCCCATGGGGAGACGATCAGCGGATGCGGGCCACCGCGGCGTAGATGCCACTGTCTTCCGGCGACGGCGTTGTGGCGGGGCTCTTGAACCACTCGGGGGCTGTCACCAGGCCGGGATCCAGGAGGTCCAGGCCGTCGAAGAAACGTCCCACCTCACCCCGGGTGCGGAAACCGAGCCGGATGCCGCCCTTCGCATACTCGGCGGTTACCTGCTCGGCGAGTTCCGGATAGAGATCGGATGCGGCGTGCGACAGGACGAGGTGACTGCCCTGCGGCAGGGCTGCGAGCAGAGCACGCACGATCTCGTACGGGTCCTGGTCGTCCGGGATGAAGTGCATGAGTGCGATCAACGAGAGCGCGATGGGGCGTTCGAAGTCGAGCACGCTTCGGGCATGCTCGACGATCTGTGCCGGTCGGCGTACATCGGCCTGGATGTAGTCGGTGCGCCCCTGGGGGTGACCGGCCAGCAACGCCTCCGCGTGCCGCAGCACGATGGGATCGTTGTCGCAGTACACGACCTTGGCACTCGGCACGATGCGCTGAACGACTTGGTGCAGGTTGGGTTCGGTGGGAATGCCCGCGCCGATGTCCAGGAACTGGTCGACGCCCTGCATGGCGAGCCACGCAGCCGCCCGGTGCATGAACTCACGGTTCTGGCGGGCGGCGTCCCGTGCCTCGGGCGGAAGTTTCTCGCCCACCGCCTTGTCGACGGGATAGTTGTCCTTGCCGCCGAGCAGCCAGTCGTACACCCGCGCCGGATGCGCCTTGCTGGTATCGATGTGCACAGAGCCGGGTGTATCGGCCATCATGACGGACTCCCGTTGCATGAGTGGATCAATCGATCACCGCAGTCTGGCACATCATCTGCCCGGCGTTTGCGCAGAGTTGACGGAGGCGGCACTCTCCGGCCATCGGCGCGTCCGAGCCCGGCCACGTGCCGCACCAAGCCGATACCCCCACCGCCCCATTCCCCCACGGCGGCTGCCGACTTGATCGCTGTCCCGAGGTTGCCCGGAGCCATGCGATCGGTCGTTGCCGGCCGCTCCCCCTAGGAGATCAAGCTCGAGCGCGCCCCGGACCATTGTGTCCGGGGCGCGCTCAAATCCCCTTGTTCGCCGTCAGATCACCGGTTCACCGATCGCCGGGACAGCGCAGGCAATGGTGTGAAGCGGCTCCACGCCGATGCGAAAGTGAAGCCTGGGCCGGGTCTAGCGGCGGCAGTCGCGGTCGTTCTTGTGCCAGGCGCGCCCCACGTGGCCGTACTGCTTGTGGTGGTGCCTGTTGTGACCCAGGTTCCGCCCCCGGTTCCAGTAGTTCGAGTCGTGCCAGCCGTGCCGGGCGTGGTCACGATCCGGGCCGTGGTAGGCCGTGGCGGCGGAGGCGCTGCCGACCGTCCCGAGCACGACCCCGGCGCTCATCGCGATCGTCGCCACGCCAAGGGCCGCGGCCCGCTTGATTCTGTTACTCATCGAGGGTGTCCTCTCCGTTCGATGGAGCGTGATGCTCCGTCAGGTCGCCTGGCCGGGTGGGCCGGGATGAATGAGATCCTGCACCCCAGAATCGCCCAAAACGGAAAAACACCACCTCGATAAGAGAATGCTCATCAAGCTCTCATTTGCCTCAAATACTCACATAATCTCACCGCAGTGGAGTCGGAGCTTGCCCCTGAGCCCGTGCCTCAGCTGTTGCCGGATCTCCGTGGCGATCAACCCGATGGCGACCACACCTGGGCCCGACACGCGTACCGGCTCCAGGCACCTTGACCTCGGATGCGTCAGGGGATGACTCTGACACCTAGGGTCAAGAGCGGGTCGTACCGTCGGACGGGGCCGAGTGTCACGGTGTGGGTGGCGTCGCCCTTGAGTCGGCCGTCGCGCGGGAACCTACACCCCGGTCGCGCTGATGGGCGCCTACTGACCGGAGCGGCTACTCGTAGAGGAGCGGAGCCTCAGCTGTTCCCGATGCGGCGGGCGAAGCGGGGACACCTGTAGACAAAGGACCCACCGTCCGTTCGTGACAGCGCCCACCAGCTCAGTTCCCTTTCCTGGCAGCATAGTTCACGGCTTATTTTTTGTTGTGTATTGACGGCCCGGCGGGCGGCGCCTACCTTCCGACCAACATCGCGCGACCCCAACGCGACCGAGGAGACACGTGTGACCGACGTTCTCGCGGTGCTCGTCCGAGCCCCCCGTCCCCGCAGACGCACAGCCGCTCTCACAACCGCCCTTCTGCTGCCGGCCGTCGCCGGCATCACGCTGCTCGCCGCACCGAGCGCCGGCGCGGCGACCATCCCCACCTCCCCCACCACCGTCGTCAACGCCAACAGCGGCAAGTGCGTGGACGCACGCGCCGCGGCCACCGGCAACGGCACCGCCGTGCAGCAGTACACGTGCAACGGCACCGGCGCGCAGTCCTGGCAGTTCACCGCCACCGACAGCGGCTACTACCGGATCGGGGCGGCCTCCGCACCGAATCAGGTCTGGGACGAGACCGACGTCTCCACCGCCGACGGTGCGCCGACCCAGCTGTGGCTCTACGGCGGCGGTGCCAACCAGCAGTGGCTGCCGGTCGCAGAGGCCTCCGGCGGGTACCACTTCGTCAACCGCAACAGCGGCAAGTGCCTCGATGTGCCGTCTGCGTCCACCGCCGACAGCGTCCAACTGCAGCAGTACACCTGCAACGGCACCGGCGCCCAGTCCTTCACTCTCTCCGGCGGCATCTCCCCGCCGCCCAACACCCCGGACTTCGGCCCCAATGTGACGGTGTTCGATCCGTCGATGCCGGTGTCCACCATCCAGTCGAAGATCAACTCGGTCTACAGCACCCAGCAGACCAACGAGTTCGGCACCCAGCGCAACGCCCTGCTGTTCACGCCCGGCACGTACAACGTCGACATACCGGTCGGCTACTACACCCAGGTCTCCGGGCTGGGCCTGTCACCGACCCAGGTGTCGATCACCGGCGGCGGCGTGCACGTCGAGGGTCACACCAACGACGGCAACGCCACCCAGAACTTCTGGCGCGACGTCGAGAACATGTCGGTGAGCCCCAGCTCCGGCAGCACCATGTGGGCCGTCTCGCAGGCCGATCCGTTCCGGCGGATGGACGTGCACGGCAACATGAAGCTCTGGGACGACACCCACGGCACCAGCACCAACTGGTCCAGCGGCGGCTACATCGGCAACTCCCGGATCTCCGGCCAGATCAACTCCGGGACCCAGCAGCAGTTCCTCACCCAGAACAGCGCCCTGAACGGCGGCTGGACCGGGCACAACTGGAACATGGTCTTCGTCGGTGACACCGGCGCACCGGCGACCAGCTTCCCCAATCCGCAGTACACCACCGTCGCCCAGAGCCCGGTGATGCGCGAGAAGCCGTTCATCTACGTCGACGGCACAGGCAACTGGCAGGTGTTCGTTCCGTCGGTGCGCACCAATGTGCAGGGCCCGGACTGGGTCAACGGAACGGCTCCGGGCAGTTCGCTGCCCATCAGCAAGTTCTACATAGTCAAGCCCGGTGACACCGCCACGACGATCAACAACGCGCTCGCCGCGGGTCAGAACCTGATCGTCACCCCTGGCGTGTATCACCTCTCGGCGCCGCTGAACATCACCCGACCCGACACGGTGGTGCTCGGACTGGGCCTGGCCACCCTCGTGCCGGACAACGGCGTCACCGCGATCACCGCGGCCGACGTCGACGGCATCGACATCGCCGGGTTGTTGATCAGTGCGAACACCACCAACTCCAACACCCTGATGCAGGTCGGCCCGGCCGGCTCCAGCGCCAGTCACTCCGCCGACCCGATCGTGCTGCACGATGTCTTCTTCCGCATCGGTGGAGACATCGCCGGCAAGGCCACCCAGACACTGGTGATCAACAGCAATGACGTCATCGGCGACGACCTGTGGCTGTGGCGCGGGGACCACTCCAACGGCGTCGGCTGGACGACCAACCCCGCCGTCAACGGGCTGATCGTCAACGGCAACAACGTCACCATGTACGGCCTGGCGGTCGAGCACTACCAGAAGTACCAGACCACCTGGAACGGCAACGGCGGCCGCACGTACTTCTACCAGAGCGAGACTCCCTACGACGTGCCCGACCAGTCCAGTTGGACCACGAGTGGAGGCGACCTCGGCTACGCCTCGTACAAGGTCGCCAACTCGGTCACCTCCCACGAGGCATGGGGTGTGGGTGTCTATGCCTACCTCCGCGACAACCCCTCCGTGGTACTCGGCCATGGCATCGAGACGCCCACCACGTCCACGGTCAAGTTCCACAGCATGGTGACCACGGTCCTGGGCGGTGCCGGAACCATCAACCACATCATCGACAGCACCGGCAACCAGGTCACCGCAAGCAACAATGTGGCCTACCTGGTCAGTTACCCGTAAGTCCGGCGCAGACCTGACGGCACGCAGAGCAGAGGGGCCGGCCGGCCCAGGGGCGTTTCCCGTCGGCCGGCCCCTCTCGTGCGACCCGGGGACGACTCGGCTCGACCGGTCAGGCGCGCACTCAGGGCACTGCATGGGCCGGTGGGCCGTCGGTCGGCCGGAGCCTCACCCTCCACCATCTGCGGCCCGCCGCTCGGCCGACCTGCAGCTCGTCGCCAGATCCGGGGCCCGAGTTGCGAGTTCACACAACGCTGCATAACGTTACGTTCAGTCACGATACCCGTGGTGAACCAAGCATCTCATCGGCGCCTGCCGCTGCCTCCTGGATGTCGCAGCCCTGGCTCGCAGGAATTCCCTGCCAGATCTCCCTCTTCGCCGTTGGGCAATCTGGGGCGTGACGTCGTCGCGAGTCCTTCGCGAAAGCCTGCGCATCACCCAAGGAGGTCTGCCATGCCCGAAACCCCCTCGCGGCACTCTCGGCGCACGTTCCTTTCCGCCTCGGCCGCCGCGATGACCACGGCGACCACAGGGGCTTTCGACCTGCCCCTTCGGACGCCGACTGCGACACACGAAAGCGCGGGCATCCGTCCCTTCCGCATCAATATTGCGGAAGAGGATCTTGCGGATCTCCGTCGGCGCATCATGGCGACACGTTGGCCCGACCGTGAGACTGTCCGCGATCAGTCGCAGGGCGTCCAGTTGGCCACGATGCAAAACCTCGCACGCTACTGGGGAACGTCCTACAACTGGCGGAACGTCGAGGCCAAGTTGAACTCCTTGGCGCAGTTCATGACCAAGATCGATGGGCTCGATATCCATTTCCTCCACGTGCGCTCCCGCCATGCGCACGCCCTGCCGATGATCCTGACCCATGGCTGGCCTGGCTCGATCCTGGAATTTCTCAAGGTGATCGACCCGCTCACCAACCCGACGGCCCATGGCGGCCGCGCCGACGAAGCCTTTCACCTCGTCATACCCTCTATACCCGGCTACGGCTTTTCGGAAAGGCCGACGAGTACCGGCTGGGGCCCCGACCGCATTGCGCGCGCATGGGCCACATTGATGGAGCGCCTGGGGTACAAGCACTATGTTTCCCAGGGCGGCGACTGGGGTGCCGTGATCTCGGACAGACTGGCGATGCAGCGACCCGCAGGATTGCTCGGTATCCATGTGAATTTCCCGGCCACCGTGCCCCCGGATATCGCAGAGAAACTGGCCTGCGGCGACCCGGCCCCGGCCGGGCTGTCCGCCGACGAGAAAGCCGCATACAACGATCTGGCCACCTTCTACAAGACGGGCTCAGGCTACTCGGCCATCATGGTCACCCGGCCACAGACCCTGGGATACGGACTGTCGGACTCGCCGGCCGGATTGGCCGCATGGATGTACGACAAGTTCGCCGCGTGGACGTACAGCGGCGGCGAACCCCAGCGGGTGCTCACCGTGGACGAGATGCTCGACGACATCACGCTCTACTGGGTGACCAACACCGCGGTCTCTTCCGCTCGCCTCTACTGGGAGAACAACGCCAACAACTTCAACGCCGTGTCGGTCTCCGTCCCGGCCGCCATCACCGTGTTTCCCAGCGAGATCTACCAGGCACCACGGAGTTGGGCCGAGCGCAGCTACCACAAGCTCATCTATTTCAACAAAGCCCCGAGCGGCGGCCACTTCGCGGCCTGGGAGGTGCCGGACATCTTCACGAAGGAGCTCCGGGCAGCGTTCAGATCGCTGCGCACCACTCGAGCCGCCGAAGGATAGGCGTCACCCGGGCCGAGAGCTGGGGGGGCCGACGGGCGGGGCGCTAGGCGATGCCGCCGTTGGTGTAGAGGACCTGGCCGTTGACCCACCGACCGGGTCCGGCCAGGAAGGCGACAGCCTCAGCGATGTCCTCGGGGGTACCGAGTCGCTCGAGCGGCGGGGCGGAGGCGATCTGGTTGATCAGCTGCTCGCTCTTGCCGTCCAGGAACAGCGGCGTGGCGGTCGGTCCTGGAGCCACCGCGTTCACCGTGATGTCCCGGCCGCGCATCTCTCGGGCGAGAATCAGCGTCATGGCCTCGACCGCGCCCTTGGTCGCCGCGTAGGCGCCGTAGGTCGGCTGCTGCAACCGCGTGACGGAAGTCGAGATGTTGATCAGCGCACCGCCCTTCCGCAACCTGCGCGCGGCAAGCTGCGAGACCACGAAGGCGCCCCGCACATTGATCCGGTGCATCCGGTCGAACGCGTCCAGATCCATCTCGGCCACCGGCGCCAGCAACATGATCCCGGCCGTGTTGACCACGACGTCGACCCGGCCGTAGCGCTCCTCGGTGACATCGAACAGCCGCTCCACCTCCCCGGCCTCAGCGACGTCTCCCGGCACTGCGCTTGCCTCTCCACCGGCCGCGGTGATCGACTCCACGACCTCCTTGGCCCGCTCGGCGCTTCCCGCGTAGTGCACGACGACCTTCATCCCGTCGGCTGCCAGCCGGCGAGCGACCGCTCCTCCGATCCCGCCGGACCCTCCGGTCACGATCGCGACGCGCTCGGGTGCCTGCTCAATGGTGGCCATGGAGACCCCTCCTCAGTTATATGGACGACTCGTACACTAACACATGTGGACTGAGTGTCTATATGCTTCGAGAGCACAAGGGGTGCCGCGTTACAGGGGCACTGACGAACGTGGAGTACGCACATGGAGCGAACCGATGTCCCCGACGCTCCTCGGCTCAAGCCGGGGCGTGGTCGCCGCCGGGCGGAGGACGTCCGCCGGGCGGCCCTGGCCGCGACAGCCGAGCTGCTGTTCTCGGAGGGCATACGAAGCGCGACCTTCGCGAAGGTCGCCGAACGTGCCGGCGTCAGCAAGATGACCCTTTACAAGTGGTGGTCATCGCCCGGGGCGCTCGCGTTCGAGGCCTACTCCGATGCCGTGGAGGACACCCTCGCCTTTCCCGACACGGGTGACGTCCGGCGCGACCTCAGCACCCAGCTCCACGCATTCGTCGACCACCTGCGCCACAACGGCCTCGTCGTCGCCGAACTCATCGGAGCCGCTCAGAGCGACCCCGAACTGGCGGCCGCGCTGACAGCTCATTACGTCCGGCAGCGCCGCGAGCTCGCCGTGAACCGCCTCATGCTCGCACGGCAGTCGGGGCAGGTCCGCGAGGACGCCGACCTCGAAACGGTCGTCGACCAGCTCTGGGGTGCCTGCTACCACCGGCTGCTCATGCCGGCGGAGCCCCTGACCCCCGACTTCGCCGATCAGCTGATCGCCAACCTCTTCGAGAGCATCGCCCCACGTCCAGAGCACCGGGCCCCCGGCCACCCGGAGACCGACGGCGCTGAGTAACGCGGAGCGTCCTGCGCTCGTGCCCGGGCGCAGGACGCTCCGCGTGGGCCTGCCGGCCCACCGTAGGGTCAGGTCACGGCGCCCGTACCGCGCAACGCTGCTCGGCGGTTTTCGCCTCCGTGGCGGGGTTTCCGAGCCATTGGGCCATCCGAGGGACTTCTTCGCCCTTCATGAGGAATGAGTCAGGTGCCAGCGTGGCGCCTTCTCCCATGATCACGCCGTAGTGGACGTGGGCGGCCACGCCGAGGGTGACACCGTTGCCCAGCCCGATGTAATCGGATTTGAAAGTCCCGTCCTCCTGCGAGTGGCACTGGATCCTGCTGCCGAGGTTGAGGGTGCAGTCGTCGCCGATGGTGGCGAGTGTGCGCTCGGTCAGATAGCAGCCGTCGTCGAAGACCCGTTTGCCGACCCGGGCTCCCATCAAACGCCAGGCCAACGGTTTGAAGGGGGTCCCGTTGAAGATATGGAAGTATTCGACGGGCAGCTTCCACAAGCGCTCGTGCAGCCAGAAGTCCCGGTGGTAGATCGAGCACAGTTTCGGCCGCAGTCTGCGGAATCCTCCTGCCAGGCGCTCCACGAGGATGAGGTAGAACGACGTGAACACCAGGGTGACCGCCGCGGACACGGCGAACATGACGTGTCCCACGACCCCGGGCGATGAAGCGGCTGACATGCCGAGGAGGGTGATCACGAAGAAATACAGCCAGCCGAGCGCCAGGAACAAGCCCATGGTGCGCAGGTTGTAGTGGTTCTTCACGGCGAGGTGGCGGGGCAGTTCGTCAGGGGAGAGCAAGTGGTCGAAGCGGCTGTCCCGCTCCACCGACCGCGGGATCTCGAAGGGCGGCGAGCCCAGCAGACCGACTCCCTCGCGGATCTGGCCGTCGAGCGGCACCATCACCTTTGTCGCCAGCAGACAATTGTCGCCCGTCCGGGCGCCGGAAGGGAAGGCGATATTGTTCCCGATGAAATTGTCCCGGCCTATCTCTGCCCGCGAGACACGGAATGACGTGCTGGAGTAATCGGCATTCACTACGGACAGCCCGTCGGCCACCATCGTTCCGGTGCCCACAGCACTGTGGAACGGCGACTCGTGTTCCACTTCAGTGCCGAAGTTCGAGCCCGTCTGCTGCACCGGGGCAAGCTTGTATCCCAGCCCCCTCAGGTAGTGCACGATGAAGGAGCTGTCGCCGAAAAGCCGCTTGAAGAACTTGACGTTGGTGGTCCGTGCGATCGCGCGGTGAACCGAGTAATGCAGGCCGTACAGCGGATAGACCCTATCGGGCTTGACCAGTCGGCCCAGCAGGCGCGGAATCGTGCACAACGCGGCGGTGCCCAGGACGACGAACCCGAAGAAGACCACCAGGGATGTGCGCAGCGCGTCCGTGTAGAACCGCGCCGAGGTGATTTCCGCGGCTGTCGACTCGGACCCGACGATGTGGGCCACCGTAGGAGCCGTGGCCAGCAGCATGTACGAGCCGCCGACAGCCAGCGGCACGACCACCAGGAGGACCTGCAATATGGTGACCAGGCCGTAGACGGTACGACGCACGGGACCGCACCGCGCCGGCGGCACCCGAATCGCGCTGATCTGCGCGCGTTGCGCCGGTGAACCGTGCCAGTACTCGCCGGCCGGTACGTTCTGGCCACTGTGCAGCGAGGACGCATGGCCGAGCTGCGCATGGTCGCCGAGCGAGGTGTTGATGTCGAGCACGGTCTTCTCCCCGACCACGGCGTTCCTGCCGAAGGTGACCCTGCCGGTCTGGATACGCCCTGCTTGCGCCCGGTAGCACAGGAAGAACGACTCCTTGCGCAGGACTGTGTCCGCGCCGATCGTGAGCAGGTCCGTACAGACCGGTATCCGGCGGGAGAGGATCGTGACCCCGCTGCCGATGCGCGCGCCGAGGCATCGCAGGTAGAGCACGTAGAGCGGGTTGCCCACGAAGAAGAACATCGGGTTGGCGTGCAGCAGGACCCTGATGATCCAAAAACGTAGGTATGTGAATCCCCACAGGGGAAACTCACGGGGTTTCCAGCGGCCTATGAGAATCCATTTGGCCGCGATCGGGAAGGCGGTCAGGGCGGCGAAGGCGACACCGCCGAAGACCACTGCCCGGAGGTAGATATGGGGTACATCCTCGCCTGCGGCGACCCAGTTGTACCCGCGGGCGGCTGCCACTCCGAGGGCGAATACGTACCCCAGGAAGAGCAGCAGTTGCATTGTTCCGCAGAGGACGTAGCGAAGCGTACTCGTGCGGGGCACTTCCTCGGCCGTCGTCGTCGGCGGCTCGGAGGGCCCGGGATCGGCCTCGCTCATGGCAGCGGCGAGACTCCGGATCGTCGGGTTCTGATAGATGTCCTTGATGGAAGCCGACGGCAGGTCCGCCCGCTTCCTGACCCGTGCGCAGAACTGCGCCATCACCAAGGAATTCGCACCCAACTCCTCGAAGAAGTTACTGTCGATCGCCACTCTGTCCGTCTGCAGGACTTCGGCGAGGATTTCAGCGAAATGGTTCTGGAGAGCAACTGTTGAATCGACGTGTCCGTTGTTGTGTTCCGATGTATCGGGTTCAGGTGTCGAAATTCCAGAAGATCGCACCATGTGAATGGCCCCTTGAGATACTCGGTAGCCGACACGGTCAATGCGGCCGCCCAGGTGTCGCTCTGCCCGGCGGAGCCCTGAACGGACTCCCCGGGCACCGAGGACACCATCCAGTGTCCGCCCTTGGCCATAAGAAGGCCACCGGGACCTCGTCGAGCCCCAGAACACGGGCTAAAACAGCCGCCACGCACTCTCCCTGGCCCGGTGCACGCGGCGACACCGAACCGCCCGAACCCGGCACCCCTGTGCCGCAGAGCGACGGCCACGTGACCCTGCATTGGGGATGTGCTTGACCAAAAGGACCGGCCGATCGGAATCAGATGCCGGCCGACGCCCGACGCCGGGTTGGGGCCTCGGAAGGGAACCCGGGGGGAGGAAATATGGGCGTCGGCGGAAAGCGTCGATTCGACCCGGCTGAGCATTCGCATGGTTGGCCTGAACCACGCATTTCGTCATTGAGGTCGAGGATCGGGCTGCCGGGATGGGCTGTGTGATTCGCCGTCGGCATGGGACCGGGCACGGCAGCCGCATCCCGTCGAGCCGCACCTTCTCGCCGGACAAACCCGGGCTCATGTTCCGGACTCGGATATCTCTCTCACCTCTGTCGGGTGCGCGCCGTGCGGTCCTCCCTCGTCCCTCCGTCGTGCTCCCTTCAGAGGTGCCGCCCCCTTTCCAGAGCGGTGCCAGGACCCCAGCGCCAAGTGGTCGCGCCGGCGCGGAGTCGTGCGGTGGGGGTCGGCTGGCGGGAAGGGCGAGTCGTCTGAGATCGGATCTCCATCAGACCCGGGTCGAAGAGCCGGGAGCGGATGTGCGGCGTGGCGGCGATCGAGGGCGACGAGCCGGACAGAGCGACCCGCAGGCGGCGCGGCGGCACAGACCGGTCGAGGCGGGTCGTCTTCCACCAACTTCCTTACGTAGAAGGGCTGATGACGCCCGCCTCGCCGCCGACCGCAGGTGATCCCCGACCGAAGCTCACTTTCTTCATGCCTTGACTTAACACCAGTGAAATTGCTTGGATCCAACCCATCGTTGAGGCGGGAGGGGGCGATGCAGTGGCTGTCGCCACGTCAGGACCTGTAACCGTGAACGCCTTTCACGGCGCTCGTACCGCGGCGACGACGGCAGCCCCGCCGACTCCGGTTCCGAAGCGCAGGCATGCCGCGTCGCCGCCTTGCCGGCTCCACGCCGTAACAGCCAGCACTCGCACACCACTTGATCACCTGTGCCGCAGCCGCCGGAACGGGCCGTACGCCACCGACCCAGCGCGGCATCAGTCCCCGACACCCCCAGACTCCAGGAGAAGCTGTGAGACGTTCTCTCACCGCGATCGCCGCCATCGCCGTCACGGCACTGACCGCACTGGTCGGCACGGGTCCCACCGCGCACGCCGACCGGGCAGCACGCGAACCGGCCCGGCAGAACTCTGTCGTGACCGGCACCTACTCCACCGGCGGCGCGCAGGCATGGCAGCCGCTGCCCAGTGTGCGCACGGGCAACGACACGGGCTCCCCCACCGATGCCAGTGTGGTCGTCGATCCGAGTACCACTCTGCAGAAGTACACGGGTATCGGGTTCTCCCTCGACGAGACGAGCGTCTCCAACCTGTGGAAGCTCACCCCCGCCCAGCGCGAGGCCGCCATCCGGCTGCTGGTCGACCCTAAGAACGGTGCGGGCCTCGACCGGTTCCGGTTGACGATCGGCAGCCCCGACCTGATCGAACATCTCCCGTTCTGGTCGGAGGACGACCTCCCCGCAGGCGTCACGCAGGACTTCGGTCTCAAGCACTTCTCCATCCAGCGGGACATCGACCTGCACATCGTCGACACCATCAAGCTGATCCAGCGGTACAACCCGAAGGCAACCTTCTTCGCCTCCGCATGGAGCGCACCGGCGTGGATGAAGACGAACAACCAGTTCACCGGCGAGGTCGCACTCAAGCCCGGCAGCACCACCGACTACTACCAGGTCGGCAAGCTGCGCGACGACTGCATCGATGTGTTCGCGCGCTACTACGTCAATTACGTCCAGGCCTACGCCAGACACGGAATACCCGTCGACGCCCTGACACTGCTGAACGAGCCGGGCATGGACGTGGTCTACCCGGCCATGGACATCAGCATCGCCCAGCAGCAGAAGCTCGCCCTGGCCATGAAGCGTGAGTTCCGGGCTGCCCACCTCGACACCCAGCTCTACGTGCACGACTTCAACTTCTGGGACTGGCGGGATCCCAACAGCACGGCGACCAAGAACTACCACCGCATCTTCGACGACGCCCCCGACGGCTCGGTGACCGGCAAGCAGGTCCAGAACGCGGCGGACGCCATAGCCTTCCACCCCTACTGGGGTGATCCGCGCGTGATGCGCGACGCGTACGAGCAGACCGGAAAGCCGGTCCACCTCACGGAGACCAGCGACCTCTCGCCGCAGACCATCCTCAGCGACTTCCGTCTCGATGCCGGCTCCTACATCCTGTGGGCCCAGACCACGGACCAGGACGGCGGAACTCTGCACTGGACACCCGCCCGGGACAACAACATCGACTGGGAGAAGGTCGGCGCCACCACCAAGTGGCCCAACCGGCTGGTCACGGTGAACACGACGACCAAGGACTTCACGGTCCGCGACGAGCTGTACGGGATGGGGCAGTTCGCCAAGTACCTCTCCCCTGGTGACGTGCGCGTCGAGTCCAGCGCCGCAGAACACGGCATCAGCAACGTGGTGTTCCGCTCCGGTGCCGACAAGTACGTCGCAGTCCTCGGCAACAGCAACAGCACCGACAGCAAGGTCCGGATCGTCGTCGCGGGCCAGTCGTTCGTGGTGACCGTTCCGGCGGGGTCCTTCGCCACCTACCGGTGGAAGCGCCAGGCTCCCTCGGGCCACCGCAACCACGCCCCGGTCCTCGCCGGAGCGGCCGATGTCGTCGCCGACCAGTACGGCACCGTACGCGTTCAGTTGCAGGCCACCGACCGCGACGGGGACCGGCTGGCGTACTACGCCGACGAGTTGCCGGACGGCGTCGACGTGGACCCGGCGACCGGCCTGATCACGATCCACCCGACCACCGCCGGCGAAGAGGACATGACCTTCTACGCCACCGACGGCCGAGCACGCGACCGGGTGAGCGTCCACCTGACCGTGCGGCCCCACGCCGTCCCGGTGGGCGAGAAGATCGAGGCGGAGGGCTACACCGATCAGCACGGCTGGTCCGCGGACGGCAGCAACTTCACCGAGAGCAACCCCGCTGCCAGCGCAGGCAGGGACGTGGGCTGGACGGCCGCCGGCAACTGGCTCACGTACCGCGTCGACGTCCCGCAGGCAGGCACCTACGATCTCGAGCTGCGTGTCGCGAACGGCACCGGGGCCACCGCATCCAACGCCCTGTCCCTGCGCGACGAGAGCTCGGCCAAGCTGGCAACGGTGTCGGTGCCTGACACGGGCGGCTGGGGGACCTACCAGTCCGTCCATGTGCCGGTGAATCTCGCGGCCGGGGAACAGACGATCACCGTCTACTGCGAAACCGGCGGGTTCAACCTCGACTACCTGCGCTTCACCCACTAGCCGCCGGTTCTCCGACAGCCCGGGTGCCCCTGCCACGACCCCACGTCCGCGGCCTGCTGCGGGTGAGGACGGTAGCGGCACCCGGTGCTGCGGGAGGATGCTTCACGTCATCAGCTGGCCTGATGGTGGGCGCGGTGCTCGGCGACCTGCCGTTGCAGGTGCGGCGGCGGATGCGGTACCGCGAGCGTCGAGGCGGATACACCTCGATGCGCCACGGAACCGACTACCAGCGGGACCGATCAGCCAAGCAAAGGATCAAGGATCTCGTGGAGACACCCCACTACATCGACTGCTGTCACCGCCCTGAGCTTCGCGCCCTGCGCACCCTGTACGAGTCGACGCATGACATGGAATCCCTGCAACAGTGCACCTCCTGCGGAACCTACTGGTTCTACCGCTTCCATGAGTACGTCAACTGGTCGACCGGCGACGACGACCTGACCTCGTGGTTCACAGCGCTCACCGACGAAGAGGGCACAAGGCTACGCAATGTGACGGGCGGTCATGGAGAGGACTTGTCCTTCCTGGCCACGCGCCCGAGCTGGAGAGACGACCGTGATGGCGCCCAGCGCGTTGATGGGGCGCCCGCTCGTCCTTGGTCTTGAAGCACGCGGGACCGTGACCCTCGCATCGCGCCCGCTGTGGGCGTGACGCTTTGACGACAGCCCCGAAGAGATATTCCGTAATGTGGGGCGGCGCATGATCGCCGCTGCTGGGGCTTGATTTACCTGATGTCGAGCTTCAGGTTGTGGAGCGCCGCGACGCCGGCAACGGCATGGTTGATTGCCTCGCCGCGGCGGCGGCACTGCCTGAGGATTTGGTGGTCTTTGAGACGAGCGATGGTGTGCTCGGCTACGGCGCGCCGTTTCCGGAACCTGCGGAAGTTTCTGTCTTTGATGATGCGGCCGTCTGGTCCGCGGCGCGGTGTTCTGATCTGGTCGCAGCCACCGTAGCCGCCGTCGCCGGAGAACCGCGGGTGGTCGGGAAGACTCCGGCCGAGGGTTTCCCGGTATACGACCACATCGTTCCGATTCCCTGGCCATGCGTCGCTAACGACGACGACGCGCCTGTCCCGTGGCCGGCAGACGA
>NZ_JBEYXD010000023.1:0-114467 GCF_040644975.1 Streptomyces sp. NPDC046900
TGACTTTTGGCACGCTGTTGAGTTCTCAAGGAACGGACGCTTCCTTCGTACTCACCCTCTCGGGCTTTCCTCCGGGCGCTTCCCTTCGGTGTTTCCGACTCTATCAGATCTTTTTCTCGATCCGATTCCCGGCCGGAGCGGGTTGTCTTCCCGGCCGTTGGGCCGTTCCGACGAGTGAGACTTTAGCGGATTCCTGCCGTCCGAGCTAATCGGGGGCCTGCGTCCTCGCAAAAGCTCGAACGCGGATTCCTCATTCCGAAAAATACGCGCGCCTATATACACGGCAAAGCAGCGCCGAGTATCGGTGGGTACCTGCGGAATGGCTGTCCGGGGACCGACCGTGGTCGGCGCTCACGTCGGACAACCCGGAGAACACTACGCATGGGGCACGGGCGTGTCAACTTGCTCCCGCGGGACCGGAGGAGGCGTACTCTCTTCTCATGACTTCGCGTACGTGCAACCAGCAGTGGTGGGCCGCCTGACGGCGGCCGACTCACGTATGCGTACAACGGCCGCCGCCTCGGCGGCCGTTCTTGTATCTCCCTCCGGAGGGGCGGCCGGCCGGACAGGCGGCCCTGACCTACAGGTGGAGAGATGACACGGGTATTCAGCGGGATCAAGCCGACCGGGCACCTGACGCTGGGGAACTATCTCGGAGCCATGCGGCGGTGGGCCGAGGTGGACCAGCACCAGGCCGACGCGCTGTTCTGCGTGGTCGACCTGCACGCCCTGACCGTGGACCACGATCCGGCGCGGGTACGCAGGCTCACACGGCAGGCGGCGACGCTGCTGCTGGCCGCGGGGCTCGATCCGGGGCTGTGCACGGTGTTCGTACAGAGTCATGTGGACGCCCACACCCGGCTCTCGTATGTGCTCGAGTGCGTCGCCACGGACGGCGAGATGCGGCGGATGATCCAGTACAAGGAAAAGGCCGCCCGTGAGCGCGAGCGAGGCGGGAGCGTGCGGCTGTCGCTGCTGACGTATCCGGTGCTGATGGCGGCGGACATCCTGGCGTACGGGACCGACGAGGTGCCCGTGGGGGACGACCAGACGCAGCACGTGGAGCTGAGCCGGGATCTGGCGCTGCGGTTCAACCAGCGGTACGGGCATACGTTCGTGGTGCCCCGGGCGACCCATCCCGAGGTCGCGACCCGGGTCATGAACCTTCAGGAACCGACGTCGAAGATGGGGAAGTCCGACGACTCCGGGCCGGGCATCGTCTATCTGCTCGACGAACCGGACGTGGTGCGGAAGAAGGTCATGCGGGCCGTGACCGACAGCGGGTCGGACGTCGTCTACGACCGGGAGGCGCGGCCGGGTGTGTCGAACCTGCTGGAGATCCTGGCCGCGTGCGAGGGGCGGAGCCCCGAGGAGCTGAGCGGTGCCTATGACACCTACGGCGCCCTGAAGAAGGACACCGCGGAGGCCGTGGTCGAACTGCTGCGGCCGGTTCAGGAGCGGCACCGGGCGTTGTGCGCGGATCCCGGTCAGGTGGACGAGGTGCTGCGGGCCGGAGCGGAGCGGGCCAGAGAGATGGCCGCTCCTCGGGTGGACGCGGCGTACCGCGCGATCGGTCTGCTGCCCGCCTGAAGGTCCCGTGCCCACCGCCGGACGCCCGGCGGTGGGCACGAAGGTCAGTTGTTGCCGGACGCCAGTTCGCGGCTGCGGTCACGGGCGGCTTCCAGTGCGGCGATGAGCGCGGCACGCACCCCGTGGTTCTCCAGTTCCCGGATCGCATTGATGGTCGTACCCGCGGGCGAGGTGACGTTCTCGCGGAGCTTCACGGGGTGCTCGCCACTGTCGCGGAGCATCACCGCAGCGCCGATCGCGGACTGGACGATCAGTTCATGGGCCTTGTCGCGGGGCAGTCCGAGCAGGATGCCGGCGTCGGTCATGGCCTCGACCAAATAGAAGAAGTACGCCGGACCGGAGCCGGAGAGGGCGGTGCAGGCGTCCTGCTGGGACTCGGGGACGCGCAGCGTCTTGCCGACGGCGCCGAAGATCTCCTCCGTGTGGGCGAGGTGGGCCTCGGTGGCGTGGTTGCCGGCGGAGATGACGGACATGGCCTCGTCGACGAGGGCGGGGGTGTTCGTCATGACGCGGACGACCGGGGTGCCGGCGGCGAGCCGGGCCTCGAAGAACGAGGTGGGAATGCCGGCGGCGCCACTGATGACCAGGCGGTCGGCCGGGATGTGCGAGGCGAGCTCGTCGAGGAGCGTGCCCATGTCCTGGGGCTTGACCGTGAGGATGAGCGTGTCCGCGGTCTTCGCTGCCTCGGCGTTGGTGACCGGGGTGACGCCGTGACGGGTGCGGAGTTCCTCGGCCCGTTCCCGGCGGCGGGCGGTGACCAGGAGATCGGCGGGAGCCCAGCCGGCCCGGATCATTCCGCTGAGCAGGGCTTCGCCGATCTTTCCGGTGCCGAGGACTGCGACTTTCTGGCTCATGGTGCGGGTGCCCTCCGGAGGGTTTGCGTCGTCCGGATTCATCCTCGCACCGGGGGTGCGTGCGGGGGGTTCCTTGTCCGGTGGGCGGGATGGCCTTTCCGGTGCGGCTCGCGACCGCGTCAGGCCGTCCTGCGCCGTAGCGTCGCCGCCCCCAGCCCCAGGACCAGGAGGGCGCAGCCCGCCACGACCAGTGCGTCCCGTACGAACGTCGCCGTCATGTCCGTGTGCTTGAGGACCTCGTTCATGCCGTCCACCGCGTACGACATGGGAAGGACGTCGGAGATGGCCTCCAGGACCGGGTGCATGTCGGAGCGAGGGGTGAACAGTCCGCAGAGGAGGAGCTGCGGGAAGATCACCGCGGGCATGAACTGGACCGCCTGGAACTCCGAGGCCGCGAAGGCCGAGACGAACAGACCGAGCGCCGTGCCGAGCAGGGCGTCGAGGAGGGCCACCAGAAGCAGCAGCCAGGGGGAGCCGGTGACGTCGAGGCCCAGGAACCAGACCGCGAGACCGGTCGCGAGGGCCGACTGGATGATCGCCAGAGTGCCGAAGGCGAGAGCGTAGCCCGCGATCAGGTCACCCTTGCCGAGCGGCATCGCGAGGAGGCGCTCCAGGGTGCCGGAGGTGCGTTCGCGCAGGGTCGCGATCGACGTCACCAGGAACATCGTGATCAGCGGGAAGATGCCGAGCAGCGAGGCGCCGATCGAGTCGAACGTGCGCGGGCTGCCGTCGAAGACGTAGCGCAGCAGGAGCAGCATCACGCACGGGATGACGATCATCAGCGCGATCGTGCGCGGGTCGTGGCGGAGTTGGCGCAGGACGCGTACGGCCGTCGCCGTGGTGCGGGAGAGGGTCAGAGGGCTCGTGGTGGCGTGCGGGGTCGTCGTGGTCATCGGACCGTCTCCTCGGCGGTGTTCTTCGGTTCTCCGGCCTTGTTCCCGGCCGCTGCCTCGTCCACCAGGTGCAGGAAGGCCTCCTCGACCGTCTCCGTACCCGTACGGGTGCGCAGGGCCTCGGGTGTGTCCTCGGCGAGGATCTCGCCCTCGCGCATCAGCAGGAGGCGGTGGCAGCGCTCGGCCTCGTCCATGACATGGGACGAGACGAGGAGCGTGGCGCCGCGGTCCGCCGCGATGGTGTGGAAGAGGGCCCACAGGTCGCGGCGCAGAACGGGGTCGAGGCCGACGGTCGGTTCGTCCAGGACCAGGAGTTCGGGGGTGCCGAGCAGGGCGACCGCGAGGGAGACGCGGCTGCGCTGGCCGCCGGACAGGTTGCCGGCGAGAGCGTCGGCGTGCGTGGTGAGGTCGACGTCGGCTATGGCCCGGGTGACGTCCTCGTGCCGGCGGTCGGCGGCCGCGCGGCCGGGGTCGAGGATCGCGGCGAAGTACTCGAGGTTCTGGCGGATCGTGAGGTCGTCGTAGACGGAGGGCGCCTGGGTGACGTAGCCGATGCGGGAGCGCAGGGAGGCGTCGCCGGCGGGGCGCCCGAGGACTTCGAGGGTGCCGCTCACCTTGGCCTGGGTGCCGACGATCGCGCGCATGAGGGTCGACTTGCCGCACCCGGAGGGACCGAGCAGTCCGGTGATGCGGCCGCTGGGGACGGTGAAGTCGAGACCCCGCAGGACCGTGCGGGGGCCGCGTACGGCGGTGAGGTCTGCGGCTCGGATGGCGGGGGCGGCGGGCCCCTGCTCCGGAAGGCCGGGCGGATGCGTCCGACTGATATTCATCATGTGATGAATATGGCGCGCGACGGACCGGCCGTCAAGCCGGTGGGGCCGGGCCGCCATGGCGCCTACGGTCGCGTCGCCACGATCAACTCGACGTCGTAGACCTCCTCGACCAGGCCGTCCGGAGAGACCTCGAGGAGGTGCTGTCGCTCCTCGGCGAAGAAGGCACGCGCATCCTCCTCACCGAGGACGAGGAAGATCGAGTGGCTGCCGACGTTGGCGAGGTGGGTGTCCACGGAGACCGTGCGGCTCCAGCGGACGACTCGACGAGTGTGGGCCGGGACGTCGGGTGCGCCTGCGAAGGCCACTTCGGTACGGGTGCCTCCCGCGCCGGACTTGGAGGCGTGCTCGGCGCCGAAGTGCCGCTTGATGCGGTCGGCCTGTGCGGCGATCCACGGAACGTCCTGCGCGTCCATGTTCCACCACAGCGCGAGGGCGCCGCCGGGGCGCAGCACCCGCAGTGCTTCCGGGACCGAACGGGCGGGGTCGGTCCAGTGCCAGGCCTGGGCGTAGGTGAGGAAGTCGGTGGAGGCGGTGGCGAGGGGCAGGGCGTTGCCGTCGCCGCGGAGGACGGGGACGCCGGGGACGCTGCGGCGGAACTGGGCCGCCATGCCCTCGCCGGGCTCCACCGCGAGAACCTGGGCCCCACGGGACTTGAGAAGGGCGGTGGCGATCCCGGTGCCGGCGCCGATGTCCGCCACTCGGGCGCCGGCGAGCGGGCGGCCCGCGAGTTCTTCCAGGGCGTCGAAGAGGGCGGGCGGGTAGGACGGGCGGTTCGCGGCGTACTGGGCCGCGGCGGCGTTGAAGGAGTGGGCGCGGGTGGAGCGCAACGACGCGTTCATACGCCCATGGTGGCGGGGGCCGGACGCCGGGGGACAGCGGGTTTGCCGGGCCGAGGGACGGTGGGGGCCGGCGAGGCCGGGGAAGGGAGCCGGTCCCGGCCCACGGCCGACCGGCGGTGCCGCGGGGCGGCCCGGTCAGGGGCGGCGTTTGCGGGCCGGGTTGCCCGAACGCCGGGTCGTGCGCTTCTCGTAGGCGGCGCGGGCCTCTTCGTAGTCCTCGCGGTGGAGCTTCTCACCGGGTGCCTCGCGCAGCGAGCGGAAGAAGTACGCGAGCAGCGAGCCGACGAAGCCGATCGCCAGAAGGCCCCGGAGCGATGCCTGCCGCTCCGGGTCGGGGCGCTTGGTGAAGCTCCCCCAGGTGTGGTTGAAGGCCATCGCGCTGCACACCGCGAACATCACCACGACCAGCAGGGTCACCCCCTTGCCGACGTTGGCGACCTCCAGGCCCTGGTAGGCGAAGCGCAGCACCAGGCAGGAGGCGGCGGCGGCCACGAGCGAGCCGACGGCCACGCCGACGCGGCGTCCCGCGTATCCGCCGTCGTGGTCCACCCATGCCGTGCCGAAGAAGCGGAGGGGTTCGGGGCGGGGACCCGTGGGGGTGCCCGGAGTGCCGTTCGCGTCGCTCACGGGTCGATTATCACTCCGGACGGCCAGGGGTCCCCGCCGCCGTCGTCATGCGCAGCGTGACGTGACGTATCCGTCGCTCCCCGTATGCACATAGGTGTCGGACACGTACTCACCGTTGCCGATGTTGTCCCAGATGTTGCTCGTGCCGTAATAACCCGTCACGGTCGACCCCGGCGTCTGGCAGAAGATCGGGACGCTGACCCCCTCGGGCAGTACCTGGACGATGCTGTAACTGGTGCCGGGACCACTACGGACATTCAGCCGGACGCCCGGTGCCACCGAGTAGTTCGGAGCTGCCGATGCGCTCACCGACGAGCCCAGCACCATGAGAAGTGCTCCGGCGGCTGATCCGGCCAGAAGGACGGATCTGCGCTTCCTGGATGTCATGACTGTCTCTCCTTGATGGGATCAGCCGCAGCGCGAGGTGACGTACCCGTCGCTGCCCGTGTTCACATACGCGTCCGCGACGTACTCGCCGTCGTCGATGTTGTCCCAGATGGCGCTGGTGCCGTACGGGCCGGTGACCTTGGTACCCGGCGTCTGGCAGAAGATCGCGACCTTGGCGCCCTCGGGCAGGACCCGGACGATGCTGTAGCCGGTCCCGGGACCACTACGGACATTCAGCCGGACGCCCGGTGCCACCGAGTAGTAGTGCAGGGCGGCGGCCGTCGCCACGGCCTCCGCCACGCCGTCGCCCCCGGCTTCTTCGGCACGGTCAACTGTCATGAAAAACCTCCCCCGTTGGCCCCATGAGTGTCATGGGGACCCGTTGATTCCCTCCAGTCACGTACTGAAACGCACTTCGGCGACCGGCATGAGGAGGCTGGCAAGCCGCCTCGGTCTCGTAAGTTTCATCGACTAGGCTCCCAAATCGCGCGCGGACGAACAGCACGGGGGTGGTCCATGGCGCCACAGCAGAACACCGGAGGGGGCGCGGAAGCGGAACGTCCCGAGTACGCCGGCCAGTACCGGCTGGAGTCATGCCTGGGCTCGGGCGGCATGGGTGTCGTACATCTGGCCAGGAGCGCCTCGGGGCTGAAGCTCGCGGTGAAGGTCGTGCACGCCGCGTTCGCCAAGGATCCCGAGTTCAGGGGCCGTTTCCGGCAGGAGGTGGCCGCCGCCCGAAGGGTGAGCGGTGCCTTCACCGCGCCCGTGGTCGACGCGGACCCGGAGGCCGAACGGCCCTGGATGGCCACTTTGTTCATTCCCGGTCCGACCCTGTCCGACCAGGTGAAGCAGAACGGGCCCATGGCGCCGTCCCAGTTGCGCCGGATGATGGCCGGTCTCGCGGAGGCGCTGCGCGACATCCACCGCGTCGGGGTCGTGCACCGGGACCTGAAGCCGAGCAACGTCCTGCTCGCCGAGGACGGGCCGAAGGTCATCGACTTCGGTATCTCCCGGCCGAAGGACAGCGAACTGCGGACCGAGACCGGGAAGTTGATCGGAACGCCGCCCTTCATGGCGCCCGAGCAGTTCCGGCGTCCGAGAGAGGTCGGGCCGGCCGCCGACATCTTCGCCCTCGGGTCCGTGATGGTGCACGCGGCGACCGGGCGCGGGCCGTTCGACTCGGACAGCCCGTATGTCGTCGCCTACCAGGTGGTGCACGACGAGCCCGACCTGGCCGGGGTGCCGGAGGATCTCGTGCCGCTGGTGCTGCGCTGCCTCGCCAAGGAGCCCGACGACCGGCCCACACCGGACGAACTGATGCGCGAGCTGCGGTCGGTGGCGGCGTCGTACGACACCCGGGCGTTCATACCGGGACAGCGGACCGTCGATGCGCCGGCGCCGCAACCCGGCGTCGAGAAGCCGGAGGCTCCGCCTGGGAAGCGCCCGCGCAGGCGTGTGGTGTTCGCCGGTGCGGCGCTCGTCCTGGCCATGGGCGGCGTGCTCCTTTCGGTCCTGTCCCAAGGGGGGCCCGCCACTACGCCGACGGGTGACACGCCCCGGACCACGGGGGACGCGTTCCGCGCCTGGGAGACGACGCCCGTGTCCGAGGACGGGAACGCTGCGCAGTGCTCCCACAGTGCGGGCAAGTTGTTCTGCGGACAGCCGGGGCTGATCTTCGCCCTCGATCCGTCCGACGGCACCCAGCTCTGGCGGCACGCGGTCGCAAGGACGATCAGGAGCGGGCCGCCGCTCGTGTCGGGCGGTCTCGTTCAGCCTCTGACCGACCAGCGCGGCGCTCTGCAGGCACTCGACCCCGCGTCGGGCAGGACGCGTTGGCAGCGGGCCTCGTCCGGGTACGACGCACCGCGTCAGGCGGGAGACATGCTGCTGCTCACCGGTGCCGACGGGACGGTCACCGGCGTGAACAGCGCCACGGGCAAGACGGAGTGGAGTCACGCCATCCCGGGCCAGGGCATGCCGTACTTCACCTCGTTCGCAGGCAACCCGCTGGCGTACGCGGCGAGCGCATCTGACGACGGATCGAGCACGCACGTCACCGCAGTGGATCCGCACACGGGTGATGTGCGGTGGGACGCGCGGCTAAAGGGTGTGCTGAAACCGTTCGGCACCGCGGGCGGGTCCGTCTTCTTCCTCTCCGTCGACCAGGTCTACGAACGCACGACGGCCGTGGTCCGCTACACCCCTGGCTCTGCTTCGACGCGGAGAGTGGCACTGCCGGTACCGCTTGAGCGCGCCCACGCCACCGTGCACGGCCACGTCGTGTACCTCCTGGCCGCCGGTGGCTCACTGGAAGCCGTCGACATGGTCGCGGGAAAGCTGCTCTGGCACGTCGAGACGTCGGTGACGCGCGGCTCGGCGCCGGTCGCGGACGGCGGTCACGTCTACTTCACCGCGGCCGACGGACGGCTGCTCGCCTTCGACGCCGACAAGGGAGGTCTCATCGGCCAGACCCGGCCGCGCCTCGGCACGCGCGCGGAGCACGTCGCGGCCGCGCTCCCGGAGCCCCTCCTCCTCAACGGCCACGTCTACGCCTCCGCCCCCGACGGCACCGTCTTCGCCGTGGACGGGCACGACCCGTCGAGTTGGTGACAGGCGAAAGGGCCGCCCCCACAGGGACGGCCCAGTGCTGTCGGCGGAGCCTCAGCCCAGCTTGCTGACGTCGCGCACCGCGCCCTTGTCGGCGCTCGTCGCCATCGCGGCGTAGGCGCGCAGGGCCGCCGAGACCTTGCGGTCGCGGTTGGCCGGGGCGTACACGCCGTTCAGGGCCTCGCGGCGGGCGGCCAGTTCCTCGTCGGAGACCAGGAGCTCGATCGTGCGGTCCGGGATGTCGATCCGGATCCGGTCGCCGTCCTGGACCAGCGCGATGGTGCCGCCCGAGGCCGCCTCCGGGGACGCGTGGCCGATGGACAGGCCCGACGTGCCGCCGGAGAAACGGCCGTCCGTGACCAGGGCGCAGCTCTTCCCGAGGCCCCGGCCCTTGAGGTACGAGGTCGGGTAGAGCATCTCCTGCATGCCGGGGCCGCCCTTGGGACCCTCGTACCGGATGACGACGACGTCGCCCTCCTTGATCTCCTGGGTCAGGATCTTCTGGACGGCCTCCTCCTGCGACTCGCAGACGACCGCGGGCCCCTCGAACGTCCAGATGGACGCGTCGACGCCCGCCGTCTTCACCACGCAGCCGTCCACGGCCAGGTTGCCCTTGAGGACGGCCAGACCGCCGTCCTTGGAGTACGCGTGCTCGGCGGAGCGGATGCACCCGCTCTCCGCGTCCTCGTCCAGCGACGCCCAGCGCTCGGACTGGGAGAAGGCCTCGGCCGAGCGCACACAGCCCGGGGCCGCGTGCCACAGCTCCACGGCCTCCTGCGAGGGCGAGCCGCCGCGGACGTCCCAGGTCTTGAGCCAGTCGGCCAGGGACGGGCTGTGGACGGCGTGGACGTCCTCGTTCAGCAGGCCCGCGCGGTGCAGTTCGCCGAGGAGGGCCGGGATGCCGCCGGCGCGGTGCACGTCCTCCATGTAGTACGTACGGTCCTTGGCGACGTTCGGGGCGACCTTCGCCAGGCACGGGACGCGGCGCGACACCTGGTCGATCTCCGCCAGCCCGAAGGGGACGCCCGCCTCCTGGGCCGCCGCCAGCAGGTGCAGGATCGTGTTGGTGGAGCCACCCATCGCGATGTCGAGTGCCATCGCGTTCTCGAAGGCCGGGAAGGTGGCGATGGAGCGGGGCAGGACCGTCTCGTCGTCCTGCCCGTAGTAACGGCGGGTGAGATCCATGACCGTACGGGCCGCGTCCTCGTACAGCGCACGGCGGGCCGTGTGGGTGGCCAGCACCGAGCCGTTGCCGGGGAGGGAGAGGCCGATCGCCTCGGTCAGGCAGTTCATCGAGTTGGCCGTGAACATGCCGGAACAGGAGCCGCAGGTCGGGCAGGCGTTCTCCTCGATGCGAAGGATGTCCTCGTCCGAGATCTTGTCGTTCACGGCGTCGGAGATCGCGTCGACCAGGTCGAGCGTGCGGACCGTGCCGTCGACCAGGGTGGCGCGGCCGGACTCCATCGGTCCGCCGGAGACGAAGACCGTCGGGATGTTCAGGCGCAGGGCGGCCATCAGCATGCCCGGGGTGATCTTGTCGCAGTTGGAGATGCAGACCAGGGCGTCGGCGCAGTGCGCCTCGACCATGTACTCCACGCTGTCCGCGATCAGGTCGCGGGAGGGCAGGCTGTAGAGCATGCCGCCGTGCCCCATCGCGATGCCGTCGTCGACGGCGATCGTGTTGAACTCGCGGGGGATGCCGCCCGCCTCCGTGATCGCCTCGCTGACGATCCGGCCGACCGGCTGGAGGTGGGTGTGTCCCGGCACGAACTCCGTGAAGGAGTTGGCGACGGCGATGATCGGCTTCCGTCCGATGTCCGCACCGGGTACACCTGAGGCACGCATGAGGGCGCGGGCGCCCGCCATGTTGCGGCCGTGGGTGACTGTGCGGGACCTCAGCTCGGGCATCGTCGCTCGCTCCTTCGGAGAGTCATGACTTCCCTCGAGCCTACGCCGGTGCTCCAAGGACCGGACACAACTGTCCGGATCCCGGGACGCGCGTCTCGGTCGAACCGGCCCGCCCGGCCCTTCGCCCGGGGCGCGCCGGGCCCCCTTCAGGGGTTGGTCAGGTGCCCCTGCACCACGGGGGCCAGCCGCGCCACGAGCTGTTCCAGGTCCGCCGAGGCCAGCGGCTCCACCTTGACCACGTAGCGCAGCATCGCCACCCCGACGAGCTGGGCGGCTGCCAGCTCGGCGCGCAGCTCGGGCTCCGGCATGTCCAGCTGGCCGGCGACGCGGCGCAGCAGCTGCGTGGCCACCAGGCGGCGGAAGACGGCGGCCGCGGACTCGTTGTTCACGGCGGACCGGAGGATCGCCAGCAGCGGCGTACGGGTCGTGGGGTTCTCCCAGATGCCGAGGACGAACCGGGTCAGGCGCTCGCCGACGCCCTCCTCGGGCCCCTGGGCGATCGCGTCCGGCGCGCTCATCGCGGGGGCGAAGGCCACCTCGATGGCGGCCTCGAAGACCTGTTCCTTGGTGCCGAAGTAGTGGTGCACCAGCGCGGAGTCCACACCGGCGGCCTTGGCGATGCCGCGCACCGACGTCTTCTCGTAGCCGCGCTCGGAGAACTCCTCGCGGGCCGCCTCCAGGATGCTGTCGCGGGTGGCGGGGGCCGCCGCCGTCTCCGTACGGCTGGGCCGTCCCCGGCCGCGACGGACGGGACCCGTTCCGGTCGCCCTGGTCATGGGCACAGCATCCCACTCACCCGCGGGACACCTTCACGGCCGACGCGAGGTGCAGCCGGGTGAAGGCGAGAGCCTCCGCGAGGTCGGCCTCGCGCTCGGCACCCGACATGGCGCGGCGGGTGTTGACCTCGATGACGACGTACCCGTCGAAGCCGGTGAGCGCGAGCCGCTCGAGCACCTCGGCGCACGGCTGGACGCCGCGGCCGGGGACGAGGTGCTCGTCCTTGTTGGAGCCGTTGCCGTCGGCGAGGTGGACGTGGCCGAGGCGGTCGCCCATGCGGTCGAGCATCTGCAGGGCGTCCGTACGAGCCGTCGCGGTGTGGCTGAGATCTATCGTGAAATGGCGGTAGTCGTGGCGCGTGACGTCCCAGTCGGGGGCGTACGCGAGCATCTCGCGGTCCCGGTAGCGCCACGGGTACATGTTCTCGACGGCGAACCGCACATCCGTCTCGTCCGCCATGCGCCATACGCCGTCGACGAAGTCGCGGGCGTACTGACGCTGCCACCGGAAGGGCGGGTGGACCACGACGGTGCCGGCGCCGAGCTTCTCGGCGGCCGCGCGGGCCCGCTGCAGCTTGACCCAGGGATCGGTGGACCAGACGCGCTGGGTGATGAGCAGACAGGGGGCGTGGATGGCGAGAACGGGGACCCGGTGGTAGTCGCTGAGCCGGCGCAGCGCCTCGATGTCCTGGCTGACCGGATCGGTCCACACCATGACCTCGACCCCGTCGTAACCGAGGCGCGCTGCGATCTCGAAGGCCGTTGCCGTCGACTCCGGATAGACGGAGGCCGTCGACAGCGCGACCTTCGCATCCGGGATGCGCACCGCTGGTTCTGCCACGAGGGACAGGGTACGGGGCGCCGCATTGACATGGAGGGCGGGAAGCGGGGCGCGGGGTGTGGGAAGCGGCACAGCGGCCGGAAGTCGCCGCCGCCGCGCAGCCGGCCCGGTGCCCGCTCCGCCCGGGCCCTCGCGGCACCCGTGGACCGGGCTGCCGCACGGCGCTGACGAGGGGGATGGCGGGATCTCTTCCGCCGTCACCGCTCGCCTGCGCGCACCTAGGGCATGTGGTCGAGGCGCCGCAGGATGACGCCCTCGCGCAGCGCCCACGGGCAGATCTCCAGGGTCTCCACCCCGAACAGGTCCATCGCGCCCTCCGCGACCAGCGCCCCGGCGAGGAGCTGGCCCGCACGGCCGTCGGAGACGCCCGGCAGAGTCGAGCGCTCCACGGCCGTCATCCCGGAGAGCCGCGGCACCCACGCCTCCAGGGACTGCCGTTTCAGATCGCGCTGCACGTACAGCCCCTCCGCGGACCGCGCCGCCCCGGCGATGCGGGCGAGCTGCCTGAAGGTCTTGGACGTGGCGACCACGTGGTCGGGCGCCCCGAAACGGCTGAACTCGCCGACGGTGCGGGCGATCTGCGCGCGGACATGGCGGCGCAGCGCCTTCACGTCGGCCGGGTCCGGCGGATCGCCCGGCAGCCAGCCCGCGGTGAGCCGGCCGGCGCCGAGCGGCAGCGACACCGCGGCGTCGGGTTCCTCGTCGATGCCGTAGGCGATCTCCAGCGAGCCGCCGCCGATGTCCAGGACGAGCAGCTTGCCCGCCGACCAGCCGAACCAGCGGCGGGCCGCGAGGAAGGTCAGCCGTGCCTCCTCCGCGCCGGTCAGCACCTGGAGCTCGACGCCGGTGGCCTCCTTCACCCGGGCCAGGACGTCGTCCGCGTTGGTCGCCTCGCGCACCGCGGAGGTGGCGAACGGCAGCAGGTCCTCGACTCCCTTGTCCTCGGCCGCCTCGAGGGCGTCCCGTACGACGGCGATCAGCTTGTCGACCCCGTGGGCGCCGATGGCGCCGCTGCCGTCGAGGAGTTCGGCGAGCCGCAGCTCCGCCTTGTGCGAATGCGCGGGAAGTGGACGCGCGCCGGGGTGCGCATCCACCACCAGCAGATGCACCGTGTTCGAACCCACATCGAGGACACCGAGTCTCATGTACGGAACGCTACTGCCAGGACGACGGTGCTCAGTCCCGGATGAGGTCCGGGGCCACTTACCCTGGATGCGTGCCAAAGACGAAAAAGGCGAAGTCCGACAAATCCTCCAAGGGGTCGAAGGATTCCTCGCAGGCGAAGGCGCCCGCGCCCAGGAAGGCCCCGAAGGCGAACGACGAGAAGGGGCTCGACTTCGCGCGCGCGTGGGTGGAGTTCCCGGATCCGGCCGACGACGAGCAGGTATTCCGGTGCGATCTGACCTGGCTGACCTCGCGCTGGAGCTGCATCTTCGGAAGCGGCTGCCAGGGCATCCAGGCGGGCCGCGCGGACGACGGGTGCTGCACGCTGGGAGCGCACTTCTCGGACGAGGACGACGAGAAGCGGGTGGCCGGGCATGTGGCACGACTCACGCCGGAGATCTGGCAGAACCATGACGTGGGCATGGAAACCGGCTGGGTCGCGGAGGACGACGAGGGCTCCCGGCAGACCCGCCCCTACCAGGGCTCCTGCATCTTCCAGAACCGGCCCGGATTCCCGGGCGGCGCCGGCTGCTCGCTGCACATCCTGGCGCTGCGGGAGGGCCGCGAGCCGCTGGAGACCAAACCCGACGTCTGCTGGCAGCTGCCGATCCGGCGGACCTTCGACTGGATCGACCGGCCCGACGACACCCGGGTGCTGCAGGTGTCCATCGGTGAGTACGACCGCCGTGGCTGGGGGCCGGGCGGCCACGACCTGCACTGGTGGTGCACGTCGGCCACGTCGGCGCACGGCGCGGGCGAGCCGGTGTACCTCTCGTACCGGGCCGAGCTGACCGAGCTGATGGGCAAGGCGGGGTACGACCGCCTGGCGGAGCTGTGCGAGCAGCGCCTGGCCTCGCAGCTCCCGCTGGTGGCACCGCACCCCGCTGATCCGGCGCTCCCCTAGCCCGGCCCCCGCGCATCCGGCGCACTGGGCATCGGACCCTGCTGATCCGGCGGGCCGAGCTGCGGCTCGTCCCGCCCCTCCGCGTCCCGTTCGCCGCCGACCGTGGACCCGTGCCGGCCCGGATCGACGGGTACCTACGGGGACGGGCTCGCGGTGAAGCTGTCGGTGAGCGTCGGGGTCGGCGACGGCGGGTCGGAGGGAGGCCCGCTCGTGGACGGCGGGTCGGTCGGAGTCGGGTCGCTGGGTGTGGGGTCCGGGTCGGCCGAGGGCGAACCGCTCGGCGCGGGGTCGGACGGGCCGGACTGGTCAGGGGTGGGGTGCGGTTCCGTCGGGCGCACCGCCCCGTGTCCGTCGATGGTGACGACCGCGCCCGCGGGAGCCACCGCCACGCTCGCGTGCCAGGAGCCCGACGGTTCGCGGAGGTGGTCGACGTACACCCGCACCGTGAACGATTCTCCGGGTGCGAGCGTCCCCGAGGACTGGTTCATGTAGAGCCAGGAGGCCCGGGTGGACACCGACCAGTGGACCGGTCCGTCTCCCGACGCGGTGAGCGTGATGAGGGTCGTGGTGCCGTCGTTGCGGGCCACCACCCCCAGGTGTCCCGACCCCGGGTTCCCGGTCTTCACACCGATGACCTCGACGGAGACGTCAGGCGAGCGGCCGTCCTTGCCGAAGTGCCCGCCGGGCTTCGCACTGGCGTTGCCCGCGTTCTCGTAGCCGCCGGCGCCGTCGCCGCCGAGCGTCTCGGAGCCGTGCGCCTCGCGTGCGGTGGCGCTGGGTCCCTCGGCGCTGTCGCCGGCCAGGGGACCTCGGTAGGCGGCCCACAGGGCGAGGACCGGGGCCGCGATCACGGCGGCGACCACCGTCGTGGTGACCGCACGCGCGCGCAGACGGTCCCTGCGGGCGGCGTGGTCCTTCGGGTCCACCGGGAAACCCCGGCGGTCGAAGCGGGGGACGCCGCCGCGGGTGGGTGCGGCGTGCGCCATCGCGCTCTGCAGAACCTTGCGGGGCACCTCGAGAACGGGGAGTTCGGCGGGAGTGACGCTGGTGCCGGGCCAGTTGCCGGGAACCGCGCGCTCCGCGGCACGGCGGCACCGGGGGCAGTCGTCGACGTGCCGGACGAGCTCGCGGCGCAGTGTGGCGCTCAGGACCAGCTGGTGGTCGCCGGTGAGACGGGCGACGCTCGGGCACACGCCGGTCTCCACGACGGCGAGGGCGGCGCGGGTGCGCTCGACCTCACAGGCGGCGGAGGCGAGGAGCTCACGGGCGGCGGCGGGCTCCATGCCCAGCACCGCGGCGACCTCGGAGGCGGAGAGCTGGTGGCGCACCGCGAGCTCGAGCGCCTCGCGCTGCTCGGGGGTGGTGCCGGCTGCCTCCGGCCAGGCGAGCCGGGCGAGCTCCCGGCGGCGCTCCTCCTGGGTCTCCTCGGAAAGGGGCACGGCGGCGGCCGCCTCGGCGGCGCGCCGGTCGGCGGCTTCCTTGTGCGCGCGGGGGCCCCGGTCCCGCCCGGCGGCATGGCCGCCGGGTTGACGGCGGCGCCTGGCCTCGGCGAGCCGGCGCAGACAGGACCAGCGGGCGAGGGCGTACAGCCAGGCGCGGCGGCCGCCGGGGGCCTGAGAGCCGCGCGAGCCACGGCGCTCGGCGAGCACCAGGGCGTCCGCCAGGGCTGCGGTCGCCTCGTCGTGGTCGCACAGCACGGACAGGCAGTAGGTGAACAGGCCGTCCAGGTAGGGGTCGTACCTCGTGGGCGGCTGCTGCGCCGTGGTGCTGAGGTGCGCGCCGCGAGGCACCCTGCCCCGATTGCGCGCGTTCCTTCGCGCCGGGTGTGCGCCGCTGGCGTGTGGGGACGTCTCCGGCCTGCTGCTCATCACCTGTGCGACCGTAGGCGCCCATCCATGGCGCCTTCTGCCCCCTTGCGGACTTTTACTCCGTACGGGTGAAACGATCCCTCATAAGGGGGGCGGGAACGGCGCACTCCCTGGCCGGTCCGGGTGCGCCGTCGGCCGCGGCGGCGCAGGGACGGACGTGACGCGCGCGGCCCGCGCGCCCTCGGGGGGCTCCTCCTGCCCTGGGTGTGTGCCCCCGTGTCAGTGGGCCCCGCTACGGTTTCGTCCATGGCTGCCCGTACGAAGACCACCAAGGACCGGCCGTCCTACCGCTGCACCGAGTGCGGCTGGCAGACGGCCAAGTGGCTCGGCCGCTGCCCCGAGTGTCAGGCCTGGGGGACGATCGAGGAGTACGGCGCGCCCGCGGTGCGGACCACGACGCCGGGCCGGGTGACGAGTTCCGCCCTGCCCATCGGGCAGGTCGACGGACGCCAGGCCACCGCCCGCTCCACCGGCGTCGCCGAGCTGGACCGCGTCCTCGGCGGCGGGCTGGTCCCCGGCGCGGTGGTGCTGCTCGCCGGGGAACCCGGCGTCGGCAAGTCGACGCTCCTGCTGGACGTCGCGGCCAAGGCGGCGAGTGACGAACACCGCACGCTGTATGTGACGGGCGAGGAGTCGGCGAGCCAGGTGCGGCTGCGCGCCGACCGCATCGGGGCCATCGACGATCATCTCTACCTCGCCGCGGAGACCGATCTCGCGGCCGTCCTGGGCCACTTGGACGCGGTCAAGCCCTCACTCCTCGTCCTCGACTCCGTGCAGACCGTCGCCTCCCCCGAGATCGACGGTGCGCCCGGCGGCATGGCACAGGTGCGGGAGGTCGCCGGGGCACTCATCCGCGCCTCCAAGGAGCGCGGCATGTCGACCCTCCTCGTGGGCCATGTCACCAAGGACGGCGCGATCGCGGGCCCGCGCCTGCTCGAGCACCTCGTGGACGTCGTCCTGCACTTCGAGGGCGACCGGCACGCGCGCCTGCGTCTGGTACGCGGGGTCAAGAACCGCTACGGCGCGACGGACGAGGTCGGCTGCTTCGAGCTGCACGACGAGGGCATCACGGGTCTCGCCGACCCGAGCGGCCTGTTCCTGACCCGCCGTGCCGAGCCGGTGCCCGGCACCTGCCTGACCGTGACCCTGGAGGGCCGCCGTCCCCTGGTGGCCGAGGTCCAGGCGCTCACCGTGGACTCGCAGATCCCCTCCCCCCGCCGCACCACGTCGGGGCTGGAGACCTCTCGGGTCTCGATGATGCTCGCCGTCCTGGAGCAGCGCGGCCGGATCAGCGCCCTGGGCAAACGGGACATCTACTCCGCGACCGTCGGCGGAGTGAAGCTGTCGGAGCCGGCCGCCGACCTGGCGGTCGCGCTGGCGCTGGCGAGCGCCGCGAGCGACACCCCGCTCCCGAAGAACCTGGTGGCGATCGGCGAAGTGGGGCTCGCGGGCGAGGTCAGAAGGGTCACGGGCGTTCAGCGCCGGCTGGCCGAGGCGCACCGTCTGGGCTTCACGCACGCGCTCGTACCGACCGACCCGGGCAAGGTCCCGTCCGGGATGAAGGTGCTGGAAGTGGCGGACATAGGGGACGCCCTACGGGTCCTCCCACGCTCCCGTCACCGAGAGGCCCCACGGGACGACGAGGACCGCCGGTAGACTTTGCCCTGGTCTTGCCCGTCCGTACGAACCGACTGTGCGACACGGGAGCGCCCAAGAACCTGCGACCGGAGGAGTGCAGTGGCAGCCAACGACCGGGCAGCAGCTCCCGGAAAGTACGGTGGGAGTTCCGGCGCCGATGGCCTGATGCGCGCCTCATTGAGCGCCGTGGCACCCGGCACGCCCCTGCGCGACGGCCTCGAGCGCGTCCTGCGCGGCAACACCGGCGGTCTCATCGTGCTCGGCTCCGACAAGACCGTCGAGACGATGTGCACGGGTGGTTTCGTCCTGGATGTCGAGTTCACGGCGACGCGGCTGCGTGAGCTCTGCAAGCTGGACGGCGCCCTCGTTCTCTCCTCGGACCTGTCGAAGATCCTGCGGGCCGGCGTGCAGCTGGTCCCGGACCCCACGATCCCGACGGAGGAGACGGGCACACGCCACCGGACGGCGGACCGGGTGAGCAAGCAGGTCGGTTTCCCGGTGGTCTCCGTCTCGCAGTCGATGCGTCTGATCGCGCTGTACGTCGACGGACAGCGCCGGGTCCTGGAGGACTCCGCGGCGATCCTGTCCCGCGCCAACCAGGCCCTGGCCACCCTGGAGCGGTACAAGCTCCGCCTGGACGAGGTGGCGGGCACGCTCTCCGCGCTGGAGATCGAGGACCTGGTGACGGTCCGGGACGTCTCGGCGGTGTCCCAGCGACTCGAGATGGTCCGCCGTATTGCCACCGAAATCGCGGAATACGTGGTCGAACTGGGCACGGACGGTCGTCTGCTCGCCCTGCAGCTGGACGAGTTGATCGCGGGCGTGGAGCCCGAGCGGGAACTGGTGGTGCGCGACTACGTGCCCGAGCCGACCGCGAAGCGCTCCCGCACGGTCGACGAGGCCCTGTCCGAACTGGATGCGCTGAGCCACCTCGAGCTCCTCGAACTTCCCACGGTGGCCCGCGCCTTGGGCTACACCGGCTCCCCTGAGAACCTCGACTCGGCGGTGTCCCCGCGCGGCTTCCGGCTGCTGGCGAAGGTTCCCCGGCTGCCAGGCGCCATCATCGACCGCCTGGTCGACCACTTCGGCGGTCTGCAGAAGCTGCTCGCGGCCAGCGTGGACGACCTCCAGACGGTGGACGGCGTCGGCGAGGCCCGGGCCCGCAGTGTGCGGGAAGGGCTGTCGCGGCTCGCGGAGTCCTCCATCCTTGAGCGCTACGTCTAGCCGTCGGCCGTACCGAGCGCGGAAAATCCCGTGGAGAGATGCCTCTCCTCGCGTCTACGTTCGAGGGATGAGCATCCGCACCTTCCGCATCACGGTCCGTGGCGTCTTCGACGGCCTCGACGACGGACAGCGCGCCGAGCTACTGGCCCGGGCCGCGGAGCACGACGTGCTGCGCGCGGCCTTCACCCCGGAGGGCCATCTCAGCTACGACCTCGCCGCCCGCACCGCGTTCACCTTCCGCTTCCTGGACTCCGGTGAGGCCGAGGAGGACATCCTGGAGGCCACGGAGCGTGCCGAGGATGCCGCGAAGGCCTGGCTCGACGACCATGGCTACGGCTACAAGAACCTCCGCTCCAAGGCCGAGGACCTCTCCCAGGCGCCGCTCGGCAAGCGCCGGCGCCGGGCGATCGCGGAGTCGTCCTCCTGACCGGCTCAGTCCTGCGACAGCACGAACGACGTCTGGACCTTCGGGAAGCCGGGGGCCTGCGCCTCGACCAGGTAGGTACCCACCGACGCCGAACCAGCCGGAGGAGTCGCGCAGTTGGGCGCGCTCTGCTTGCGGTCCCACTTCACCGTGTAGGTGGTCTGGCTGTTGGCCGGCACGCGGAACAGCAGGCTGCCGGAACCGCTCGGGCAGTCGGAAGAGGACCAGATGTCGTCGTCGCTGCCCGTCTGCGTGATCGTCAACACCGCGGTCTTGGGCCCGAGATCGACCTTGCAGTCGCCACCGGACGAATTCTTGGCGATCAGCTCGAACGTGGGCGTGTCTCCGGGGGCGTACGAGTTGTGCACGGACTTCAGCGTCAACGTCACCGCCCCTGAAGTGCAGTTGGGCAGCGAGGACCCGGCACCGGCCGGCAGCTGACCGCCGGAGGACCCGCCGTCGCCACCGCCGGAGGACGCGCCGTCCGCGCCACCTGAGCCGCTGCCCGTGTCACCGGACCCGCCGGACCCCGACGATCCGGGCGAAGACCCCGAACCGCCGCCGCTCGACTCGTCGCGCCCGCCCGGGTGTTGGCTGATCGCAGGCCCGGTGCCCGACGGACCCGGAGTGATCGAGGAGGTGGGGTGCTTGCCGTCCGAGCCGTCGGCGCCGTTCTTCCCGCCACCGCCGCCGGCGGCGGTCACCACCCACGCGATCAGCAGCGCCAACAGGGCGACCATGGACAGCAGTACGGCCCTCCGTCGCCAGTAGATGGAGGAGGGAAGCGGCCCGACCGGATTGCGCAGAGATCCCACGGCGCAAACTGTACGAGAGAACTGCGCCGTGCCTTGCCCCACCCGCCGCTCTGGGCCCGGTTTTTCCGGATCATCATCACAGATCGGGTGCCGTTCACGGGGGGGGTGGGAACTGTTCGTTTTGAGACGTGCAGGAGCGTGTGTGAGTGTGCACGAGCATGTAGTCGTGGCGTTGCAGCGCGCACGCGTCGCACGGCGGGCACTGTCAGTGTCGGCCCGTACCGTTCTTCCTGTTGCTGATCAAGCGTTGGGGAGGGAGTACATCCATGTATGAGGGGTCGCTGCGCACGATCGCTTCGTGGCCGTCGGCCCGTCGGGCGTGGCGATCCGCACCCGCCTAAAGCACCTGAGCGCCGCCGACGAGCAGGTGTTGCGTCTGGTGGGCACGCATCTGGGCTCGCTGGCCTCGAAGGACCTCAAACGCCGGTGCGCCGACGGTCTGGAGCACTCCGCGGATACGTGGGCGCAGCGCAAGCGAGCCCTGACAGGGGAGTCTTCGTCGCGTTGGGCCGGGAGCATCACCAAGGTCACGCATGATCAGTGGGCGCTTGCGCGGCGTGCCCAACTCGCGCACATCCAAAGCCTTCAGGCGGGCGTGCAAGCGATCGCGCACCGCCTGTCCCTCCCGATCGGCGAGAAGGCAAAGTGGCGGGCGCCGGGCGGCTACCGCAGCGCACGAGAGTGGTTCGCCAAGTCCCGGCGCCTGCGGGTCCTTGAAAACCGGCTCAGTGCCGAGCAGGCCGACCACGCCGTGGGCCGCGTCCGGGTGGTGCGCGGCGGGAAG
This sequence comes from Streptomyces sp. NPDC046900, assembly GCF_040644975.1. NCBI lineage: Bacteria > Bacillati > Actinomycetota > Actinomycetes > Kitasatosporales > Streptomycetaceae > Streptomyces > Streptomyces sp. NPDC046900. The sequence continues at coordinate 20,977 of NZ_JBEYXD010000023.1, forward strand.
CGGCTCGCGCGCAACCGGCACCAGCTGCACGCCGCCCAGCTCACGCAGGCCCAGTGGCGGCAACGCTGGGAAGCATCGCGCTGGTTCCTCCAGGCTGACGGGGAATCGGGCAAGCGGTTCGGCAATGAGACCATCCGCGTCACGCCCGAGGGCGAGGTGTCCCTGAAACTGCCGGCGCCGCTCGCCCACCTGGCCAACGCCCCGCATGGCCGGTACACGCTCACCGGCGCTGCCCTCTTCCACCACCGGCGCGAGGAATGGGCCGACCGCATCACCACGAACCGGTCCGTGGCCTACCGCATCCACTACGACACGGACCGCTCCCGCTGGTACCTCACCGCCTCCTGGACGATCCCGCCGGTCAAGACCGTCCCCCTGTCCCACGCCCGCGCAGGCGGTCTGATCGGCGTGGACACGAACGCTGACCATCTGGCTGCGTGGCGGCTCGATGCCCACGGCAATCCGGTCGGCCAACCGCGCCGGTTCGTCTACGACCTATCCGGCACCGCGATGCATCGTGATGCCCAGGTACGGCATGCACTGATCCGGCTCCTGCACTGGGCCCAACGCCACGGCCTGTCGATCGCGATCGAAGACCTCGACTTCAGCGCGGAGAAAACCCGGGAGAAACACGGCCGCCAGAAGCGGTTCAGGCAGGTGATCTCCGGCATGCCCGTGTCCAAGCTGCGGGCCAGGCTCGTCAGCATGGCGGCCGAACTCGGCATCACCATCATCGCCGTCGACCCGGCCTACACCAGCAGGTGGGGCGCCCAGCACTGGCACAAGCCCCTTTCCGGCAAGAACCGCAAGACCACCCGTCACGATGCCGCGAGCATCGCGATCGGCAGGCGCGCCCTCGGGCACCGCATCCGGCGACGGACGGCACCGCCTTCTGCCCACCGGAGCGATGGACAGCAGCATCGGACCGCCCAGGCCGCACGCGGCACCCCAGGGCGTGAGGGAACCCACCCGCCCTCGCATCTCCGGACCACGGACACGATCCACTGGGACCAGACGCGGCGCGAACGCGGGAGACCAGGACGCCCAACACCGTCCGGAGCGCCCGACTGAGCCCGTGCACCTCACGCTCAGTCCCTAGGAACGGTTGAGGACCTGCGGCGGGCACCGTGCGCCCGGCCCGTACGACAGGTGGCGTGGACCCATCGACGAGAGGCCGCGGCGCGAGCAGGACCCGCCCGGTGGCAAACTCCCATGCGCACCGGCCCGGTGAAGTCCTCGGCGGGAACCACGGCACCGCCCTGCGCACCGGAGCGCCGAGCGGCCGGAGTCTGCTCGAGCGGAAGCCGTCGACCGGTCGAGGCCTGCTCGACGGGCAGCCGTCGGACAAAGCGCCGGAGCGCCGGGATGCCGGGATCCCGCCAGCCGTCCGCGCGCCGCGGCGGCGCGGACACGGACAAGGCGGGGGCTCGGCAGTCGCACCGGCCGGCGCACATCCTGCGATGCCCGCTCCACCGAGGCGCCTTCACGCGGGACGGAATCCGGCCGGACCGGATGGGACAGGACCGCGGCCGTCCGCCCGCCCCCGTTCCCCTCCTCCAGACAGGCGACCGCCGAACGCTCCCCGGCAGACGGCCGGACGGCGGACGCCGGCGCTTTGTCCGCCGTGGTCCGCGCCCTCCCGCCCGGGCTCCGGCGCACCGCCCGTCCGGATGCCGCCCGGACCGACACACCCCTCCGACCCGAGCCGGTCCCCCACCCTGTGCCCTCTCACATGGCAGGATCGAACGCGTCATGACTGCACCCACCACCCCCACTCGCACCCCCGTCCAGAGCGACGGCACCTCCGACGCCCCCACCGGGCAGGCCCCGGGCACGGCATTGCACGGCCCGGTCATCGCCTGGTTCGACGAGCACGCCCGCGATCTCCCCTGGCGGCGCCCGGAGGCCGGTCCGTGGGGCGTGATGGTCAGTGAGTTCATGCTGCAGCAGACGCCGGTCAACCGCGTCCTGCCCGTCTACGAGCAGTGGCTCGCCCGCTGGCCGCGCCCGGCCGACCTGGCCAAGGAGCCTCCCGGCGAGGCCGTCCGCGCCTGGGGCCGCCTGGGCTACCCGCGTCGCGCACTGCGTCTGCACGGCGCCGCCGTGGCCATAACGGAACGGCACGGCGGCGACGTACCCACCGAGCACGCCCAGCTGCTGGCGCTGCCCGGTATCGGCGAGTACACGGCCGCGGCCGTGGCCTCCTTCGCGTACGGCCAGCGGCACCCGGTCCTGGACACCAATGTGCGCCGGGTCCTGGCCCGTGCGGTCACCGGTGTGCAGTACCCGCCGAACGCCACCACCGCCGCCGAGCGCAAGCTCGCCCGTGAGCTGCTGCCCGCGGACAAGCGCACGGCGTCGCGCTGGGCCGCCGCCTCCATGGAGCTGGGCGCGCTCATCTGCACCGCGAAGAACGAGTCCTGTCACCGCTGCCCGATCGCCGCCCTGTGCGCCTGGCAGTCGGCCGGGAAGCCGGAGCACGAGGGCCCGCCACGGCGCGGTCAGACGTACGCGGGCACGGACCGTCAGGTGCGGGGCCGGCTGCTGGCCGTGCTGCGGGAGGCCATGACCCCGGTTCCGCAGTCGGTGCTCGACCGGGTCTGGGAAGAGCCGGTGCAACGCGCCCGCGCCCTGGACGGCCTGGTCTCCGACGGCCTGGTGGAACCCCTGCCCGGCGGCCTCTACCGCCTCCCGCTCTCCTGACCCCGCCGGCGTCCGGACGCGTGCCACCGGCCGCGCCCGGACGCCGGCGCACACCTCCGGCGCTCAGCCGTCGCACAGCCCGCGCCTCGCCGTGTCACAGCCATCGCGGTGTCCGTCATGAAGTTCTCCGTCCACCTCCCGGACAAATCACCTCATATCCACCTCAACTCCCTTCCCTCCCTACCCCGTTCCTACATCCGTTACACAACCGACGGACAGCCGAGGGCTCTCCGCAGGCTGCCTCGGACAACCCCGTGACAACTCCTCAGTAGCTTCATGTCCGTACCGCGGAAAACCGCGGCACACGATCTGCACAGGCTTTGGAGAACCGGCACCCGGCTGCGGGACGCAGCCCGAGGAGAGGTCGGAAACGGGGAACGGAGGCGGTTGGAATGGCGCAGGGCGAGGTGCTCGAGTTCGAGGAGTATGTCCGCACCCGGCAGGACGCGCTGCTGCGCAGCGCCCGCCGGCTGGTGCCGGACCCGACCGACGCCCAGGACCTGCTGCAGACGGCGCTGGTGCGCACCTACGGCCGCTGGGAAGGTATCGCGGACAAGCGGCTGGCGGACGCCTACCTCCGCCGCGTGATGATCAACACGCGCACGGAGTGGTGGCGGGCCCGCAGGCTCGAGGAGGTCCCCACCGAACAGCTTCCGGAGGCACCCGTCGAGGACACCACCGAGCAGCACGCGGACCGCGCCCTGCTGATGGACGTGCTGAATGTTCTCGCTCCGAAGCAGCGCAGTGTCGTCGTCCTGCGACACTGGGAACAGATGTCCACGGAGGAGACGGCCGCCGCCCTCGGCATGTCGGCCGGTACGGTCAAGAGCACGCTGCACCGGGCGCTCGCCCGGCTCCGGGAGGAGCTGGAGGCCCGCGACCTGGACGCACGTGCGCTGGAGCGTGAGGAGCAGGAGCGTTGCGCGGCCTAGGCACGAGGGCCATGAGGCCCATCGGAGCCCTCAAGGCGGCGACCGCGGCGGTGACCGCGATCGCCGCCCTCGGGCTTCTCCTCTCCGCCTGCGCCACCGGCGGCACCGGAGCGCGGGACGAGGGTCCGGCGCGCAGCGACTCGGTGGTCCCGGGCTCCGCGAAGCCCTCGGCCTCGCCGACCACCGCGGAGCCCACACGACTGGACGTGGTGCAGCTCGTGAAGGACGATCCCAAGGTCGCGAGGGCGGTCAAGGAGGATCTGAAGCCCTGCGTGGCCGACGAGTACCCGGTCGACGTCTCCTACGGCAATCTGACCGACGGGACCGTCAGCGACATCGTGGTCAACGTCATGACCTGCCATGACGCCGTCGGCATGGGGTCGTACGTGTACCAGATGAAGAACCACAGGTACCAGAATGTGTTCAAGGCGGAGGAACCGCCGGTCTACGCGGAGATAGACCGCGGCGACCTGGTGGTGACCCAGCAGATGTACGAGAAGGGCGACCCGGTGTCATACCCCTCCAGCGAGGAAGTGATCACCTACAACTGGCGGACGAACCACTTCACCGAGGTGTCCCGGACGCACAACGAATACAGCAACGCGGTGGGCAACGGCGGCTCGGCCGCCCCGACCAAAAACTGAGAGCACCGGATGGCAGAGCAGACCCACGTCCTGTTCGTCGAGGACGACGATGTCATCCGCGAGGCCACCCAGCTCGCGCTGGAGCGGGACGGCTTCGCGGTCACGGCCATGCCCGACGGCCTGTCGGGCCTCGAGGCGTTCCGCGCCCGCCGTCCCGACATCGCCCTGCTGGACGTGATGGTCCCCGGCCTGGACGGGGTCAGCCTGTGCCGCCGTATCCGTGACGAGTCGACCGTGCCGGTGATCATGGTGTCCGCGCGGGCCGACTCCATCGACGTCGTACTGGGCCTGGAGGCGGGCGCCGACGACTACGTGACCAAGCCGTTCGACGGTGCCGTACTGGTCGCCCGCATCCGCGCTGTGCTGCGCCGCTTCGGGCACGCGAGCGGTGCCGACCGGGCGGCCGAGGACACCTCGTCGGCCGACGGCGGTGTGCTCGCCTTCGGCGACCTGGAGGTCGACACCGACGGCATGGAGGTCCGGCGCTCGGGTCAGACGGTGGCGCTCACCCCGACCGAGATGCGGCTCCTGCTGGAGTTCTCCTCGGCGCCCGGCAGCGTGCTGTCGCGCGACAAGCTGCTGGAACGCGTGTGGGACTACGGCTGGGGCGGGGACACCCGGGTCGTCGACGTCCATGTGCAGCGGCTGCGCACCAAGATCGGCCAGGACCGGATCGAGACGGTCCGCGGCTTCGGCTACAAGTTGAAGGCCTGAGCGGGAGTATGCGCCGGTTCCTTCGACGCTTGATCCCGGACGACGCCATACGCACGGGCCTGCGCTGGAAGCTCAGCGCGGCCATCGCCCTGGTCGGCGCGATGGTCGCGATCGCGCTGAGCCTCGTCGTGCACAACGCGGCGAGCGTCTCGATGCTCAACAACTCGCGCGACCTCGCGGACGAGCGGATCCAGGTGGCCCAGCGCATGTACGAGTCGGGGCGCACCCTGGCCTTCGGGGTCAAGGTCGACGACCCGACCATCCCGCAGGACCTGCTGGACAAGGTCGCGGAGGGCCGGCGGGCCACCTATGTGTCGGAGGGCGCGCACGGCGTGCCGGACATCTGGGCCGCCCTGCCGCTCAAGGACGGCCGGGTGCTGTCCCTGCACACCCGGTTCACGGACCGCGGCGCCGAGGTGATGAAGGACCTCGACCAGGCGTTGCTCATCGGTTCGATCGCGGTCGTACTGGGCGGGTCGGCGCTCGGGGTCCTCATCGGCGGCCAGCTCTCGGGGCGGCTGCGCAAGGCGGCGGCCGCGGCGAACCGGGTCGCGGCCGGCGACGCCCACGTCCGAGTGCGGGAGGCGATCGGCGGGGTCGTGCGCGACGAGACCGACGATCTGGCACGCGCGGTGGACGCGATGGCGGACGCGCTGCAACAGCGTCTGGAGGCGGAGCGCCGGGTGACGGCGGACATCGCCCACGAGCTGCGCACCCCCGTCACGGGCCTGCTCACCGCGGCGGAGCTCCTTCCGCCCGGCCGCCCCACCGAACTCGTACTGGACCGTGCCAAGGCCATGCGGACGCTGGTGGAGGACGTCCTGGAGGTCGCCCGCCTGGACGGCGCGTCCGAGCGCGCCGAACTGCAGGACATCATGCTCGGTGAGTTCGTCAGCCGGCGGGTGGCCGCGAGGGATCCGGACACCAAGGTCCGGGTGATCCACGAGTCGGAGGTCACCACCGACCCGCGCCGGCTGGAACGTGTGCTGTTCAACCTGCTGGCGAACGCCGCGCGGCACGGCAAGCCGCCGATCGAGGTGTCGGTCGAGGGCCGGGTGATCCGGGTCCGGGACCACGGTCCCGGCTTCCCGGAGGAGCTGCTGTCGGACGGTCCGCAGCGGTTCCGCACGGGCCGCTCCGACCGCTCGGGCGTCGGCCACGGCCTGGGGCTGACGATCGCGGCGGGCCAGGCGCGCGTGCTGGGCGCGCGCCTGACGTTCCGCAACATCCGCCCCGGCGGGGCGCCGGAGGAGGTACCGGCCGAGGGCGCGGTCGCCGTGTTGTGGCTGCCCGAGCACGCGCCGACGAACACCGGGAGCTTCCCGATCCTGCCGCTCTCCGGCGGCTGAGCCGAGCGGACCCGCGCGGACCCGCCGCCGGAGGGATCGCGGAGCCCTAGGAGGCCCACTCCTTGTCGAGGTCCAGGCCGCCGTCCTCCCGGCGCTGGGTGAAGGAGAACCAGTTGCCGGAGTCGTCCCGGAAGAGCGCCTCGGTGCCGTACGGGCGCTCCTGGGGCTCCTGGAGGAACTCCACCCCGCGGTCCTTGAGCTTCTTGTAGTCCCCGTGGATGTCGTCGGTGGCCAGCACACCGGCGCCCAGGGCGCCCTTGGCCACGAGCTTCTTCATCATCTCGGCGGACTCGGGGTCCATCGCGGGCGGCCCCGGCACCATGAGCGTCAGCTCGACGTCGGGCTGGTCGGGGGCACCGACGGTGAGCCAGCGCATTCCGCCCTCCCCCATGGTCATGTCCGTACGGACCTCGAGGCCGAGCTTCTGTGTGTAGAACTCCTTGGCCCGGTCCTGGTCGAGGACCCAGACGGTCGTGATGGCAAGGCCTTTGATCATGGTCGTTCTCCCGGATGCGCGGGGGTTGCTTGCGCTGCCACGGTAGGCAGCACGGGTCTCAGGGCGCTTCTCCGGAATTGCGGTCCTGCGCGGTGGACCCGGGACGGAAGCCACCGGCCCAGAGCATCGCGTAGCACCCGGGGATGAGCGCGGCCCCGCGGCCCACGTGCTTGGTCCGGTATTCGCTGGGGGTCAGGCCGGTCCAGGCCTTGAACCGGGCGGAGAACGTGCCGACGCTGCTGAATCCCACGAGGTGGCAGATCTCGGTCACGGTGAGGTTCGCGGTGCGCAGGAGGTCCTCGGCCCGCTCGATCCGCCGGTGGGTCAGGTACTGGCCGGGTGTCTCGCCGTAGGCCGCCTTGAAGGCCCGTATGAAGTGGTAGCGCGAGTACCCGGCATGTGCGGCGACGGCGTCGAGATCGAGGTCCGGGTCGGCCCAGTCCCGGTCCATCGCGTCCTTGGCGAGCCGCAGCTGCCGCATCTTGTCCACGGTTTCGATGCTGCCACGGAGCCCTGACAACGGGCCTCGGCGCGCACAGGGGAAGGCCCCCGGGGCGGACGACACCGGGGGCCTTCAGGAGCCGAGATTCGCGCTGGTCAGACGGCCTCTGCAACCGTCGGCTGCGCATCCACGGCGTCCCCTGCCGTGGTCTCGGCCTGCTTGCTGGGCCCCGCACCGCGCAGCGGGACCTCCTTCACGAACACCGCGGCCAGCAGCGCCACCACGGCCACCACCGAACCCAGCAGGAACGCGGAGTGCGTACCCGCCGACACCGCGTACTGGTAGGCCTCACGGGCCGCCGCCGGCAGCTTCTCCAGGCTCTTGGCGTCCAGCTGCGCGGACTGCTCGGTGATCTTCGATCCGAGGGCGCCGGTCCGCTCGGCCATCACGTGCTGCACCCGGTTGTTGAAGAGGGCGCCCATGATCGCGACGCCGAAGGAGGAGCCGAGGGTCCGGGCAAGGGTGGTGGTCGACGAGGCCACACCCATGTCCCGCATCTCGACGCTGTTCTGCGCCACCAGCATGGTGATCTGCATCAGGCAGCCCATGCCGGCGCCCAGGACGGCCATGTACACGCCGGAGGTGAACCGGCTCGTCCCGGTGTCCATCTGGGAGAGCAGGAACAGACCCGTGATCATCAGCGCGCTGCCGGCCACCGGGAAGATCTTGTAGCGCCCGCTGTTGGTGGTCACCCGTCCGGCGATCATCGACACGACGAGCATCGCGCCCAGCATCGGCAGGAGCAGCAGACCGGAGTTGGTGGCGGAGGCGCCCTGCACCGACTGCTGGTACAGCGGCAGGAACAGCACCGCACCGAACATCACGAAACCGGTGATGAAGCCGATCACCGACATCAGCGAGAAGTTGCGGCTGCGGAAGATGTGCAGCGGCACGACCGGCGCGGCGGCCTTGGTCTGCCAGAACACGAATCCGATGAGCGCCGCGACGCCGATCCCGATCAGCTCCATGATCCGCGCGGAGGTCCACGCGTACTCGGTGCCGCCCCAGGTGGTGACCAGCACGATCGAGGTGATGCCGACGGTCAGCAGCAGGGCGCCGAGGTAGTCGATCCGCGTCTTGGAGCGCATCCTGGGCAGGTGCAGTACGACACTGATGGCGGCCAGGGAGACGACGCCGAGCGGCAGGTTGATGTAGAACGCCCAGCGCCAGCCCCAGTGGTCGGTGATGGTGCCGCCGATCAGCGGGCCGCCGATCATCGCGAGCGCCATGACGCCGGCCATCATGCCCTGGTACTTGCCACGCTCCCGCGGCGGAATGAGATCGCCGATGATGGCCATGACGCCGACCATCAGGCCACCGGCGCCGAGACCCTGGATGGCACGGAAGCCGATGAGCTGGCCCATGTCCTGCGCCATGCCGCTGAGCGCCGATCCGATCAGGAAGATCACGATCGAGGACATGAAGGAGCCCTTGCGCCCGTACATGTCGCCGAGCTTGCCCCACAGCGGGGTGGAGGCGGCGGTCGCGAGTGTGTACGCGGTCACCACCCACGACAGGTGCTGAAGCCCACCGAGCTCGCCCACGATCGTCGGCATCGCGGTGCCCACGATCATGTTGTCGAGCATGGCGAGCATCATGGTGATCATGAGAGCGAGCAGGACGACCCGCACGCTCCGTGGTTGTTTCCCGGCTTCCGCCGGTGCCGCGTTGTCCGCCATGCTCCCACTCCCCTGGTACCGCGTGCCGCTCGGGCACTTACTTGCCGACCGGCTAGTTGACTACACTTGGGAAGGTAGCCCCGTAACTAGCCGGGCGTCAAGTAAGTTTCGGCGGGCCCGCCGGTCGGGCAGGCAAGTCGGTATCGGAAGTGCGAGGAGTACGGCGATGGGCGGCACCACCATGGACGGCACCAAGCGGCAGCGGCGCGGGGACACGCGCCAGCGCATCCAGGACGTGGCGCTCGAACTCTTTGCCGGGCAGGGTTACGAGAAGACCTCGCTGCGGGAGATCGCCGAGCAGCTGGACGTCACCAAGGCGGCGCTCTACTACCACTTCAAGACCAAGGAAGAGATCCTGGTCAGCATCTTCGAGGACCTCTCCCGGCCCATCGACGAGCTGATCGAGTGGGCCAAGGGGCAGCCGCACAGCCTGCGGACCAAGGAGGAGGTGCTGCGCCGCTACAGCGAGGCGCTGGCCGGCGCGGCCCCGCTCTTCCGCTTCATGCAGGAGAACCAGGCCACCGTCCGGGAACTGAGCATCGGCAACCAGTTCAAGGACCGCATGCTGCAGATGCGCGACATCATCAGGGACCCGGACTCGTCACTGACCGACCAGGTCCGCTGCATCAGCGCGCTCTTCACGATGCACGCGGGGATGTTCGTCCTCCAGGAGGTCGAGGGCGATCCCGAGGACAAGCGCAAGGCGGTCCTCGAGGTGGCCATAGACCTCGTCACGCAGGCTCATTCGGGCACGCAGGCCCAGTAGCGGCGGCTCAGAGCGACACGCCCTGGGACCGCAGGAAGGCGACGGGGTCGACGGCGGACCCGTAGTCGGGGCTCGTACGGATCTCGAAGTGCAGATGCGGCCCGCTGGAGTTCCCGGTGTTGCCGGAGAGCGCGATGTGCTGCCCGGTGCCGACCGTCTGGCCGACCCTGACGTCGACCCGGGAGAGGTGGGCGTACTGGGAGTACATGCCGTTCGCATGCCTGACGACGACGGCCTTGCCGTACGCGGGTCCGTCGCCCGCGCCGTAGCCGCCGGCCTTGACGACCGTGCCGCCGTGCGCGGCGACGATGTCCGTCCCGCTCGGGACCGCGAAGTCCTGACCGCTGTGCGTGGAGTTCCACATGCCGCCGGACTGGTTGAAGCTGGCGGAGAGCGTGTAGTGGCCGACCGGGCCCACCCAGGAGGGCGGCTTCGCCGGCGCCTTGCGCGCGGGAGCCTTCGGCTTCGCCGGCGCCTTGCGCGCGGGAGCCTTCGGCTTCGCCTCGGCGGGCTTGGCGGGCGCCTTCGCCTGGACAGGAACCTTCGCGGCGACGGCCTCGGTGGGGGCCTTGTCCTCGGTGGCACCGGTTGCGGCCGCGACCCCGACGCCCAGCACGGCCGAGGCGCCTACACCGGCGGCCAGAGCGGCGACGCGGTTGCGGAATCGGAACGTACGGGTCACAAGAGACAGGGCGCGCTTCGACATGCGGAACCTCGGAGGTCGGGGACTTGACCATTCCTTGGTAACCGCTGAATGGGCTGATGCCAAAATTCACGATCTACGGTGATAGTTCGTAATCAGTGCGGATGATTTGGACCACTTGACACCACACGTAGATATCGGGCACGCATCTGACAAGGCACACTCGGGCCCTCACCCCGGTTCGGAGAAGGAAATGTCCCCTTTATTCGCCGGACGCTCGACTAGTGCGCCTAGTACCACCCGGTTCGCGTGTGCGGCATGTCACCGCTGCCGTTTGCCGGGCCTGCCTTCCGTCATGGATCGGTCACTGAGTACCGGGAGATCCGCGGGGAAACGAAGGAATGGAAAAAGGGCTGCCCCGGGACCGAAGTCCCGGGGCAGCCCCTTCGGCGAAACCCTCGGAGGGTTTACGCCTCCTTGCTCAGGTTGGGTCCGGCGCCACCGGCCGCCTGCTCGATCGGCGGGACGTCCGGCAGTGCCGACTTCTCCTCACCGCGGAAGGTGAAGGTCTTGGCGTCGCCCTCGCCCTCCGTGTCGACGACCACGATGTGGCCCGGACGCAGCTCTCCGAAGAGGATCTTCTCGGACAGCGTGTCCTCGATCTCGCGCTGGATCGTGCGGCGCAGCGGCCGGGCGCCCAGCACCGGGTCGTAGCCCTTCTTCGCCAGCAGCTCCTTGGCGGACTGGGCGAGCTCGAGGCCCATGTCCCGGTCCTTGAGCCGCTCGTCGACCTTGCCGATCATCAGGTCGACGATCGCCAGGATGTCGGTCTGGGTCAGCTGCGGGAAGACGACCACGTCGTCGACGCGGTTGAGGAACTCGGGACGGAAGTGCTGCTTCAGCTCGTCCGACACCTTGTTCTTCATGCGCTCGTAGTTGCTCTTCGTGTCGCCCGCGGCGGCGAAGCCGAGGTTGAAGCCCTTGGAGATGTCCCGGGTGCCGAGGTTGGTCGTCATGATGATGACCGTGTTCTTGAAGTCCACGACCCGGCCCTGGGAGTCGGTCAGACGACCGTCCTCCAGGATCTGCAGCAGCGAGTTGAAGATGTCCGGGTGGGCCTTCTCGACCTCGTCGAAGAGGACCACCGAGAACGGCTTGCGCCGCACCTTCTCCGTCAGCTGGCCGCCCTCCTCGTAGCCCACGTAACCGGGGGGCGAACCGAAGAGACGCGAGACCGTGTGCTTCTCACTGAACTCCGACATGTCGAGGGAGATCAGCGCGTCCTCGTCACCGAAGAGGAACTCGGCGAGCGCCTTGGACAGCTCGGTCTTACCGACACCGGACGGGCCCGCGAAGATGAACGAACCACCCGGACGCTTCGGGTCCTTCAGACCGGCACGCGTACGGCGGATCGCCTTCGAGAGCGCCTTGACGGCGTCCACCTGGCCGATGACCCGCTTGTGGAGCTCGTCCTCCATGCGGAGCAGCCGGCTGGACTCCTCCTCGGTGAGCTTGAAGACCGGGATGCCCGTGGCGGTGGCCAGCACCTCGGCGATCAGCTCGCCGTCGACCTCGGCGACGACGTCCATGTCGCCGGCCTTCCACTCCTTCTCCCGCTTGGCCTTCGCGGCGAGCAGCTGCTTCTCCTTGTCACGGAGAGACGCCGCCTTCTCGAAGTCCTGGGAGTCGATCGCGGACTCCTTGTCCCGGCGGACGGCCGCGATCTTCTCGTCGAACTCGCGCAGGTCCGGCGGAGCGGTCATCCGGCGGATGCGCATCCGGGAACCGGCCTCGTCGATGAGGTCGATCGCCTTGTCCGGCAGGAAGCGGTCCGAGATGTAGCGGTCGGCGAGGGTGGCCGCCTGGACCAGGGCCTCGTCCGTGATGGAAACGCGGTGGTGCGCCTCGTAACGGTCGCGCAGACCCTTGAGGATCTCGATGGTGTGCGGCAGGGACGGCTCCGCGACCTGGATGGGCTGGAAGCGGCGCTCGAGGGCCGCGTCCTTCTCCAGGTGCTTGCGGTACTCGTCCAGCGTGGTCGCACCGATGGTCTGCAGCTCACCGCGGGCCAGCATCGGCTTCAGGATGGAAGCCGCGTCGATGGCGCCCTCGGCGGCACCCGCACCGACCAGCGTGTGCAGCTCGTCGATGAACAGGATGATGTCACCGCGGGTGCGGATCTCCTTGAGCACCTTCTTCAGGCGCTCCTCGAAGTCACCGCGGTAGCGGGAGCCGGCGACCAGTGCGCCCAGGTCGAGGGTGTAGAGGTGCTTGTCCTTGAGGGTCTCGGGCACCTCGCCCTTGACGATGGCCTGGGCCAGGCCCTCGACGACCGCCGTCTTGCCGACGCCGGGCTCGCCGATGAGGACCGGGTTGTTCTTGGTCCGGCGGGACAGCACCTGCATGACCCGCTCGATCTCCTTCTCGCGCCCGATGACCGGGTCGAGCTTGGACTCACGAGCGGCCTGGGTGAGGTTCCGGCCGAACTGGTCCAGGACGAGGGAGGTCGAGGGGGTGCCCTCGGCCGGTCCGCCGGCGGTGGCGGTCTCCTTGCCCTGGTAGCCCGACAGCAGCTGGATGACCTGCTGGCGGACACGGTTGAGGTCTGCGCCCAGCTTGACCAGGACCTGGGCGGCGACGCCCTCGCCCTCACGGATCAGGCCGAGCAGGATGTGCTCCGTGCCGATGTAGTTGTGGCCGAGCTGGAGGGCCTCGCGGAGCGACAGCTCCAGAACCTTCTTGGCACGGGGAGTGAAGGGAATGTGGCCGGAGGGCGCCTGCTGGCCCTGGCCGATGATTTCCTCCACCTGCTGGCGGACCGCCTCGAGCGAAATCCCGAGGCTCTCCAGGGCCTTAGCGGCGACACCCTCACCCTCGTGGATCAGGCCCAGGAGGATGTGCTCGGTGCCGATGTAGTTGTGGTTGAGCATCCGGGCTTCTTCCTGAGCCAGGACGACAACCCGCCGCGCGCGGTCGGTGAACCTCTCGAACATCGTTAATCGCTCCTCAGAGCGGTCAGGCAGTGAGGGGACGCTCCCCTCGCTGTCCTTCCGCAGCTTAGTCCCGCAAGCGGGGACCGCTCATTCCAACTGCCGACACCGTCCTTGGCCTCCTGACCCCGAACGCCGACATCTGCTCCAACCCGATGGTGCGAGACGATGTTCCCGCAGGCCAGGCAGATACCCCACTCGCCAGTACGCCGTTGGCGAACGTGAGACCGCCTTTCCTCCGCGACGCCCCCTCCCACTAGGGATGTCTTACCCGCACGCACTGACACTCCATGCCGTGCACACCGGTTCCCTCCGCTACGGGCGAACATCCTTGCGCCGCCGAACACCCCTTGACGTCCCCATTTTCGGCACTTTGCGCAACGAGCTCGATACATAGAGTAACCCCGAACGGACTTCCGCTGTTGCTCCTGACATGGCCCGCCCGTCGCCTGACCGCCACCTCTCGTCGGGGCGCTCAGCGCCACCCCCGCCTGTCGCCATGCCGCCGCCCGGGACGGCGTCCGGCGCGAGCGGTGCGGTGCGTCACTGGTACGAGCGGGAACTGCGCTGGGAGACCCTGCCCGGAGAGCCGGTGCGGCTGGTGACGGGTGTGCGCTTCGATGTCCTGGAAGTGCCCGCGGAGGCCGGTTACGCCGCACTGCGGCATCTGGGGCCCTCGTCGCCGGTGGCACTGTGCGGACGGCGGATGCGGCTGCTGGTGGCCGCGGGCAGCGCGGCGGAGGTGCCTGGGCTGCTCGACTGGCTGGAGTGGGGCGCTGTGACCCTCGATCTCATGGCGACCGGGGAGGGCGGGCACATGGAGGCTCCGCTGCCGCCGGGACGCCCCCTGACGAAGGTGCCGTCTGATCCGGACGGCATCCCGGAATCCCGGTCGCTTCCCCTGGGCCGCAACGATTCACAGGGGGCCGCCGTCTGGCTGCGGCCCCCCGAGCCGGGATGCGACGTCGAACTGCTGTTGCCGGCGCTGTCGGCCGTACGGGGCGGTGGGGGCGCCCCCGATCTGGTACGTCTGGTCGACACGATGGCAACGCAGTGCCACCGGGTCCGGCTGAGGAGCGCGAGCGCTCAGCCGTTCGCCTTCTCGTAGGCCTCGCGGATGGACGCCGGCACACGGCCGCGGTCGTTGACCTCGTAACCGTTCTCCTTCGCCCAGGCACGGATCTGCGCGGTGTCCTGGCTGCCGCCGGAAGCCGCGGCACGGGTCTTGCCGCGTCCGCCCGACGCACGGCCACCGGTACGACGACCACCCTTCACATAAGGGTCGAGAAGGCCACGGAGCTTGTCCGCATTGGCGGTCGTGAGGTCGATCTCGTACGTCTTGCCGTCCAGCGCGAACGTGACGGTCTCGTCCGCCTCGCCACCGTCGAGGTCGTCGACAAGAAGGACCTGAACCTTCTGTGCCACCGGATTTCCTTTCATCGATATCTTCAGGGCCGAGGGTCTGCGGCCTGTGCCGCCCGTTTCGCGTCCCCTGTTATATGCAGTACTGCAGTACGTCGGAAAGCAAACCGCTTTTGCTGGAAAAACACAAACCCTCTGGGAGAGGTCAGTGGACGCCCCTGAGAGCGGAAAGATACGCGTTTCGGACATAGGGAACCCGGGCAAGGTCGTCCGGCTGAAGCACGGCTGAATAGTCGCGGGCGATCACTTGGCGATCACAGATGCAGAAGCATCCGGCTGTTGCCCAAGGTGTTCGGTTTCACTCGTTCGAGACCGAGGAACTCCGCCACACCCTCGTCATAGGAACGCATCAGCTCCGCGTAGACATCCCTGTCCACCGGTGTCTCCCCGATCTCCACGAAGCCGTGCTTCCCGAAGAAGTCCACTTCGAAGGTCAGACAGAAAACACGGCGAACCCCGAGCCAACGGGCGGTCTGCAGCAACTTCTCCAGCAACTGACGCCCGACACCGAGCCCCCTGGCCCCGGGGTTCACCGCCAGAGTGCGCACTTCCGCCAGGTCTTCCCACATGACGTGCAGGGCGCCGCAGCCCACGACCTCGCTGCTGTCGTCGCGTTCCGCCACCCAGAACTCCTGGATGTCCTCGTAAAGCGTCACCGTCGCTTTGTCGAGCAGGATGCCGCGCCGGACGTAGGCGTCGAGCAGTCGGCGCACCGCGGGGACATCGCTCGTCCTGGCCCGTCGGACAGTGATGGCTTTCGTGGTGGCTTCGGTGCTCTCTGCCGGCATGGGCGGACGCTATCGCCCGGTGTCGTCCTCGGCAGCGGCGGGGTTGTTCTCGTCAGGCATCTCCGCGGGGTTCTCCCCGGGGTTCCCGGCGGGGTTCTCGCCGCCGCTCCCCTCGGCACCACCCGGACGTGCGCTCGATTCGGGGGATTCGGCATCCTGGGCGCCCGGCGTTTCCGTACTCGACGACTCCCGGCTCTCCGGGCCCTGCACGATGCGTACGGCGTCGCTCAGGGCCTGCCGCTGTTCGTCGCTCATCATGCCGAAGAAGGCGACCAGTGCGGCGGCCGCGTTGTCGCTCTGCGACCAGGCGTCGTTCATCAGGGCCGCCGCGTAGGCGGCACGGGTGGAGACCGCCTCATATCGATAGGCACGGCCTTCCGCCTCTCGGCGGACCCAGCCCTTCTGATGGAGATTGTCCAAAACGGTCATCACGGTGGTGTACGCGATGGACCGTTGCTGTTGAAGGTCTTCCAGGACTTCTCGAACGGTCACCGGGCGGTTCCACTTCCACACCCGCGTCATGACCGCGTCTTCGAGTTCTCCCAATGGGCGAGGCACGTTCAGCACAATAGTGGGAGAAGTCATCCACGGCCTGCCGGACGTGCGCTTACGTGGCGAAACGCAACAAAAAGGGCGTACGACTCGAAGGATCCACGAGTCGTACGCCCGGGTGGGCTGGAGACACCTGGAACGCGGCGGCCCGCCGATGCGCGCCGGCCGGGTCAGACCCCGGCGTCCCGAGCGCCCTTGTGGGCATGCTCGGCATGGGCGAGGGCCGCGTCGACGGCCGCGTCCTCCTTGGCCTTGTTGGCGCCGCCCTGGGTCTTCACGATCACCCTGATGAGTCCGATGAAGAACACGGCCATGACGACCGGGGGTACGAGCGCGGAGACGTAGTCCATGCGACCAGAGTAGCCAGGGCCTGTCCGATCGGTCCCGGTCGGGTCGGCGTTACCGGATTGCGGCAGGTGGGGCGGGTACGGGCGCGGCGCCTCGCTGCGGGTCAGCCGACGGCGAGCTCCCGCTGCGCGTGCGGCGGCCCGGGTTTGCGCTTCGGCGGGAAGACCTCGCCGGGGGTGGGGATGGGGCGCGACGGGCGCGGGGTCCCGGGCTCGGGACGCGGACCGGGTTTCCCCGGCTTCTCGGCGGGCTTGTCGCCGGGTTTGCGGGCCGGCTCCTCGGCCGGCTCCTCTCCGCTCGCGCGGCCGCCCGGAAGGGCCGTGAGCCGGGCACGGGAGGCGGGGATGACCGCCCTGCGGGGCGTCGGCTGGGCGCGTGCGTCGAGTTCGGCCACGGCTCGGCAGCGCTCCAGGAGGGCGGCGGCGGCCGGTGTGCCGCGCAGGGCGCGCAAGGCGGCGAGGTCGTCGGGGGCCGGGCGGTGGCCGGCGCAGAGGGCGTCGTCCAGGAGGGTGAGGTAGCCGACGGCGGCACCGGGGAGGGCGGCACGGTAGCGCGCGAGGTCCGCCACCAGGAAGGTCCTCAGGCGGGCACCCTCCCGCACCGCCTCGTCGACGGACGCGGCGAGGCGGAGGCAGTCCTGGACGTCCTCTGCGGAAGCGGTGCGAGGTTGGAGGGCGAGGGCGAGGGCACGGCGGAGCACGTACAGCTCCTCCGTGCCGAACGCCAGGCCGCCGCGGGATCCGTATGGCGTGGGCATGCGGGGACGCTACCGCTAATCGGACAAAGCCGACCTACCAGGCTGTCGTGTCGCTTCCGGTTTCCCTCAGGTGGGGGCGAGGCGCGTCCGTTCGCCGTCGGCGGTGCCGGCCGCACGCGACTGCGCGTCGTGTGCGGCCGGCGGCGGAGCCGTGCGATGCCACGGCCCCGCGCCCCTGCCGGGCGCGGGGCGCTCACATACGGGAGACGTTCCGTTCGTACACCAACCGCAGACCGATCAGGGTCAGCCACGGCTCGTGTTCGTCGATCACCGAGGCCTCACCCAGGACCATCGGGGCCAGGCCGCCGGTCGCGATGACCGTGACGTCGTCCGGGTCCTCCGCCAGCTCACGGGCCATCCGGTTCACCACGCCGTCCACCTGTCCGGCGAACCCGTAGACGATGCCCGCCTGCATCGCCTCGACCGTGTTCTTGCCGATCACCGCGCGCGGCCGGGCCAGTTCGATCTTGCGGAGCTGGGCGCCGCGGACGCCGAGGGCCTCGACGGAGATCTCGATACCGGGGGCGATGACGCCCCCCGTGTACTCGCCGCGCGCCGAGACCGCGTCGAACGTGGTCGCCGTACCGAAGTCCACGACGATCGCCGGACCGCCGTAGAGCTCGACCGCCGCCGCCGCGTTGATGATGCGGTCGGCGCCGACCTCCTTCGGGTTGTCCATCAGGATCGGGACGCCCGTCTTGATGCCGGGTTCCACCAGGACCGCGGGGACGTCGCCGTAGTAGCGGCGGGTGACCTCGCGCAGTTCGTGCAGCACGGAGGGGACGGTCGAGCAGATGGCGATGCCGTCGATGCCGTCGCCCAGCTCCTCGCCGAGCAGCGGGTGCATGCCCATCAGGCCCTGGAGGAGCACCGCCAGTTCGTCCGCCGTGCGGCGCGCGTCCGTGGAGATGCGCCAGTGCTCGACGATGTCCTCGCCGTCGAACAGGCCCAGGACCGTGTGCGTGTTGCCTACGTCGATGGTCAGCAGCATGGCCCTACCTACTCCGCCGCTCGCAGGTCCAGGCCGATGTCCAGGATCGGGGAGGAGTGCGTCAGCGCCCCCACCGCCAGGAAGTCGACGCCCGTGTCCGCGTAGGCCCTCGCGTTCTCGAGGGTCAGGCGGCCCGACGCCTCCAGCAGCGCGCGGCCGGCGACGATGGCCACCGCCTCCTCGCACTCGCCCGGCGTGAAGTTGTCCAGGAGGATCAGGTCGGCACCCGCGTCCACGACCTCGCGCAGTTGGTGCAGGGTGTCGACCTCGACCTCGATCGCCACGTCGGGGAACATCTCGCGGACCGCCTTGAAGGCCTGCGAGACACCGCCCGCGGCCACCACGTGGTTGTCCTTGACCAGCGCCGCGTCCGACAGGGACATCCGGTGGTTGACGCCGCCGCCGCAGCGGACGGCGAACTTCTCCAGGGACCGCAGGCCCGGTGTCGTCTTGCGGGTGTCCCGCACCCGCGTCCCGGTGCCTTCCAGGGCGTCCGCCCACGCGCGCGTGGCGGTCGCGATGCCCGACAGACGGCACAGCACGTTCAGCGCGCTGCGCTCGGCGGTCAGCAGGTCACGGGTGCGGGTGGTGACGGTCAGGAGCGTCTGACCGGCCTCCACCCGGTCCCCGTCCTCCACGTGCCGCTCGACCTCGAACTCGTCCGAGCAGACCACCGAGATGACCGCCTCGGCGACCCTGAGGCCGGCCGCCACACCGGCCTGGCGCGCGGTGAAGTCGCCCGTCGCGACGGCGTCCTCGGGGATCGTCGCGACCGTCGTGACGTCCACGCCGTGGGCCAGGTCCTCCTGGATGGCGACGTTGGCGATGTCCTCGACCTCCACCGGGTCGAGTCCGGCGTCGGTCAGGAGCTGGGCGAGCGCGGGGTCGAGCCCGCACTCCAGGTATTCCTCGTCGGTGTCCGCTCCGCAGCCGCAGCCGTCGCCGCAGCCGCCGCTCGGGACGAGGGGAAGGTCGGGGGTGCTCACTTCTGTCACTGCTCCTGGGGACGGTGCTGCCGGGTAGGGGGGAAGTCTGCGGTGTCGGTGGTGCGGACGGCCAGCGTCCGGTCCGGATTGAGCCGTACGACGATATGGCGGCGCCAGGCGGTGTCGTCGCGGTCCGCGTGGTCCTCGCGCCAGTGGCAGCCGCGGGTCTCCGCGCGCAGGAGGGCGGCCGCGACCAGTACCCGGGCCACGCACAGGAGGTTGGTGGCCTCCCAGGTGTCGACGCCGGGCTCCGAGGTCTTGCCGTTCTCGTCCAGAGCGTCCCGGGCCTCGGAGTGCAGCCGCTGGAGGCGGTCGGCGGCCGTCCGGAGCGACTGCTCGGACCTCAGCACCCCTGCGCCGTCCGTCATGATCCGCTGGATCGCGAAGCGGTCCTCCGGGGCCAGCAGCGGGTGCGCCGGCCGGTCGGGATACGGCACGGGCTCGGGCACGCGCGCGTGCAGGCCCTCCTCGGCCCGTTCTCGCGCGATGTCGGCCGCGATGCGCTCGGCGTAGACGAGGCCCTCCAGGAGGGAGTTGGAGGCGAGCCGGTTCGCGCCGTGGACGCCCGTGCAGGCGACCTCGCCGCAGGCGTACAGGCCCGGCACGGTCGTCCTGCCCCGGGCGTCGGTGCGCACCCCGCCGGAGGCGTAGTGGGCCGCCGGGGCGACCGGGATGGGCTCGGTGACCGGGTCGATGCCGTGGGCGCGGCAGGCGGCGAGGATCGTCGGGAAGCGGTGCTCCCACATCTCGGCGCCGAAGTGGCGGGCGTCGAGGAACATGTGCTCGGCGCCCTGCTCCTGCATGCGGCGCATGATGCCCTTGGCGACGATGTCCCGGGGCGCCAGTTCGGCCAGCTCGTGCTGTCCGACCATGAAGCGCACGCCGTCCGCGTCGACGAGGTGGGCGCCCTCCCCGCGGACCGCCTCGGAGACCAGCGGCTGCTGGCCCTCCGCGTCCGGGCCGAGGAAGAGCACGGTCGGGTGGAACTGCACGAACTCCAGATCGCTGACCTCGGCGCCGGCGCGCAGGGCGAGCGCCACTCCGTCGCCCGTGGACACCGACGGGTTGGTGGTCGCGGAGAAGACCTGGCCCATGCCTCCCGTGGCGAGGACCACGGCGGGCGCGTGCACGGCGCCCACGCCGTCGTGCTGGCCCTCGCCCATGACGTGCAGGCTCACGCCCGCGGTACGCCCCTCGGCGTCCGTCAGCAGGTCCAGGACCAGCGCGTTCTCGATCGTGCGCAGCCCACGCGCGCGCACCGCCTCGACGAGCGCCCGGGAGATCTCGGCGCCGGTCGCGTCACCGCCTGCGTGCGCGATACGGCGGCGGTGGTGGCCGCCCTCGCGGGTGAGCTGGATGCCGCCCTCGTCGTCCGTGTCGAAGTGGGCGCCGGTGGACATGAGCCGGCGTACGGCGTCGGGGCCCTCGGTGACCAGGATGCGCACCGCCTCCTCGTCGCACAGCCCCGCACCCGCGACCAGCGTGTCGTCCAGGTGCTGCTCGGGGGTGTCGCCCTCGCCCAGCGCCGCCGCGATACCGCCCTGTGCCCAGCGGGTGGAACCGTCGTCGAGACGTGCCTTGGTGACGACGACCGTCCTCAGGCCCGCCGCCTCGCAGCGCAGGGCCGCGGTGAGGCCGGCGACGCCGGAACCGACGACCACCACGTCCGCGGAGATGGACCAGCCCGGTGCGGGCGCGTGCAGTCGTATGCCTGTGCTGGTCACAAGGCGGCTCCGTGAGGGTCGACGGGCTCGGGGGCTCCGAAGGAGAGGGGGATGTTGTCGATCAGCCGGGTCGTCCCGACCCGGGCGGCCACGGCGAGGACCGCGTCACCGGCGAAGTCGTCGGGGATCTCGGTGAAGTCGGACGGATCGACCAGGGCCAGGTAGTCCAGGACCAGCGGCGGGTCCAGCTGCGCCGCCTCGTCGAGGACGAGACGCGCGGCCGCGCGGACGGCGGCCGGACCGCCGGGTGCGGCCTTGGCGACGGCGTGCGCGTCGGCTGCGGCGCGCGACTCGCCTATCGCGCTGAGGGCCTCGGCACGCGCGCGCGTGGCGGGCACCTCACGGGCACGCGCGCGCAGGGCCTCCTGGGCGGCGTGCCGGTCGCGGCCCGCGAACAGGGCGCGGGACAGGGCGAGCGCGGTGTATCGCTCGGCGGGCGAGAGGTAGCGGTTGCGGCTGGAGAGGGCCAGGCCGTCGGGCTCGCGCACGGTGGGCACGCCGACGATGTCCACACCGAAGTTCAGGTCGCGCACCATCCGGCGGATGAGAGCGAGCTGCTGGGCGTCCTTCTGCCCGAACAGGGCCACGTCGGGGCGGGTGAGGTGCAGCAGCTTGGCGACGACGGTGAGCATGCCGTCGAAGTGGCCGGGGCGGGAGGCCCCTTCGAGGCGCTCGCCCATGGCTCCCGCAGACATCCGGACCTGGGGCTCGCCACCGGGGTAGACCTCGTCGACGGAGGGGGCGAACACGGCGTCCGCCCCGGCCTGTTCCGCGACCTTGAGGTCGGCGTCCAGGGTGCGCGGATAGCGCTCGAGGTCCTCACCCTTGCCGAACTGCAGCGGATTGACGAAGACGGTGACGATCACGAAGCCCTTGCCGCCGACGTGCCTCCGGGCCGCCCGGATCAGGCTGGCGTGGCCCTCGTGCAGGGCGCCCATGGTCATCACGACGGCGGTGCGCCCCGGCGCCGCGTAGTGGTCCTGGACGTACCGCAGGTCGTCCACCGTGGGGACGAGTTCGAAGGGACGTCGGCTCATCGGTCTTCCCCGTTCGCAGGGTTCTCGGGGTCCTCGGGGTTCTCCGGCGTCCCGGACTCCTCCGGGCTCCCGGGCAGGTGGGTGCCGTTGGCGAGTACCCCGAGGAGGTCCTCCGCGAGCTCGGGCTTGAGCAGTCCATGGGCAAGGGCCCGGTCGGCGGTCGCGCGGGCCATCGCCAAGTAGCCGGCCACGGCCTGGGGGGCGTGCTCGCGCAGCTCGGTGATGTGCGCGGCGACCGTGCCCGCGTCGCCGCGCGCGACGGGGCCGGTCAGGGCCGCGTCGCCGGAGCGCAGGGCGTTGTCCAGGGCGGCGCCGAGCAGCGGGCCGAGCATCCGGTCGGGGGCCTCGACGCCCGCCGCGCGCAGCAGCTCCATGGACTCGGCGACCAGGGTGACGAGGTGGTTCGCGCCGAGCGCGAGGGCCGCGTGGTACAGCGGGCGCCGCTCCTCGGCGATCCACTCGGGCTCGCCGCCCATCTCGATCACGAGCGCCTCGGCGGCCAGCCGCAGCTCCTCGGGCGCGGTGACGCCGAAGGAGCACCCGGCCAGGCGCTGGACGTCGACCGGGGTGCCGGTGAAGGTCATCGCGGGGTGCAGCGCGAGCGGCAGCGCCCCGGCGCGCAGGGCAGGGTCGAGCACCTTGGCCCCGTACCGCCCCGAGGTGTGCACCAGCAGCTGCCCCGGGCGTACGGCCCCGGTCTCGGCCAGGCCCTCCACCAGGCCCGGCAGGACGTCGTCGGGGACGGTCAGCAGGACCAGGTCGGCACGGTCCAGGACTTCGGCGGGCGGGACGACCGGCACGTCCGGGAGCATCAGCGCCGCCCGTCGTCTGGAGGTGTCGGAGACCCCGGAGACGGCGACCGGCCGGTGCCCGGCCAGCTGCAGCGACGCGGCGAGCGCGGGCCCCACCCGGCCCGCTCCGACCACGCCCACGGTGAGCCGCGCGGGGCGGTCCTTGGGGTCTGGCTGCTGGAATGTACTCACTCGACGGTGGCCTTCCCGTTCCAGTCCGCGCTGGGTACCGGACGATTTCTCGTCATGTTAACGCGATTGGGGTTCGGGGCGGTTTGGGGAGGGCCGGATCGCCGTTCAGCGTGCGGTGGTGAGGGCCCGGATCGTCGGGGTCCGGTAGAGGTCGCGCAGCGGCAGTGACGGCAGTCCGCGGGCGCGCAGGGCGGCGCTGACACGCACGGCGAACAGGGAGTTGCCGCCGAGCTCGAAGAAGTCGTCGTCGAGACCCACGGGCGTGCCGAGGACCGCCTCCCAGATCTCCCGGAGGGACTCGGCGAGACCGGTGTCACGCCCGGCATCGGGTCTGTCGCCGGAAGGTCCGGGTCCGGGCCGCACGGACGCCGTCGAGCGGACCGGGGCGGGCAGCCGGGCCGGGTCCAGCTTGCCGTTGATCGTCATCGGGAGGAGTTCGAGGGCCGTGACCGTGGCCGGGACCATGTGCTCGGGCAGGATGCGGGCGGCGCGCTTGCGGATGCCCTGCGGGTCGGCGGCCGGCGCGCCGTCGGCCGGTACGACATAGGCGTCGAGTCGGGCCGTGGCCGGGTCGGCGGGGTCGTCGCGGCGCACCACGACGGCCGCGGCGGCGACGTCCGGGTCCTCCAGGAGGACCGCGCGGATCTCGTCGAGTTCGATGCGGAAGCCGCGGATCTTGACCTGGCTGTCGATCCGGCCGAGGTGCTCCAGCCGTCCGTCGGGGCGCAGCCGGCCCAGGTCTCCGCTGCGGTACACGCGGGCCGAGGGACCGGGGGCGTACGGGTCGGGCAGGAAGCGTTCCGCGGTCAGATCGGGCCGGCCGAGGTATCCGGCGGCGACGCCCGCGCCGCCCACGCGGATCTCGCCGGTGACGCCCGGGGGCACGAGGCGGCCCCGCTCGTCGGTGACGTACAGATGCCAGCCCGGCAGGGCGGGGCCCACGGAGCGGGAGCCGGCGAGGGCGAGTTCGCGGGTCACGGTCTGGGCGGTGACGTGCACGGTCGTCTCGGTGATGCCGAACATGTTGACCATGCGGCAGGTGTTCTCGGGATGCCGGTCGAACCAGGGGAGCAGCATGCGGCTGTCCAGCGGCTCGCCGCCGAACACCACGAGCCGGACCGGCAACCGGGTGTGGTCGACCTGGAGGAGCTGGGAGAACGCGGACGGGGTCTGGCTGAGCACGGTGACGCGCCGGGCGAGGAGCAGGTCGCGGAAGTCGTCCGGGTCGCGGGTGACGAAGTACGGGACGACGACGAGCCGTCCGCCGGTCAGCAGGCAGCCCCAGATCTCCCACACCGAGAAGTCGAAGGCGGCCGAGTGGAACAGCGTCCAGGTGTCGTCGGCGCCGAGCCGGTACTCGTCCCGGGTGGCGTCGATCAGGGAGACGACGTTGCGGTGCGGCACGATCACGCCCTTGGGGCGGCCCGTGGAACCGGAGGTGTAGATGACGTACGCCGGGTCGTCGGGAACCGCGCCGGGAAGCTCCCCTCCCTCGGCGGGGGCGACGTCGGCCAGTTCGTCGGGGGTCAGCAGCACGACCCCGCCGTCGCACGGGAACCCGCCGAGGCGGGTCACCACGACGCGCGGCCCGGCGTCCGAGACGGTGTGGGCCAGACGCTCGGTGGGGTAGGCCGGGTCGGTCGGCACATAGGCGGCCCCCGCCCTGACGACGGCGAGCAGGGTGACGACGAGTTCCGCGGTCCGCTCCAGGCAGACGCCCACGCGGTCGCCGCGGCGCACTCCGCGGGCCCGCAGCCCGGCGGCCATACGGGCGGAGCGTTCGTCCAACTCCCGGTAGGTGAACTCCACTTCGCCGTCGCAGACGGCCACGGCATCAGGCGTGGCGGCCGCCACCCTCGCGAATGCCCCGGCCAGGGTGTCCGGTTCGGGCACGAGGGCGGTCGCGGGCCGCCCGAGCCGGGCCACGCGGTCCCGCTCGTCGGCGTCGAGCGGATCCACGTCCGCGACCGCCGTCCCCGGTGCGAGCGCCGACTGCCGGTACACCTCGCCGAAGTGCCGGGTGAAGCCCTCGGCGACCGCCGGCGAGACATGGCTGTGCCAGAAGAAGCAGGACAGCCGGGTGCCGCCGTCGGGAAGGGCCGAGAAGGCGAACGTGAGGGGGAAGGGCGGGGCGAGGCAGGGCAGCCGTTCCCGCAGCCCGGCGCCGCTGACGCCCGGCACGGGGCCACCACCGGACGGAACGCCGTGGACCCGGCCGTCCGGGTCCGGCACCGCACCCCGGGCCTGTGCCGTGGGCGCCCCGGCTTCGAGCGGCGGGGCCGGGCCGGGCTCGGCCTCCTCGAGGACGCCCGCGAGGACGGCCCGGGTCACCCGCGCCGGTTCCGCGGTGCCCAGCTCCCGCAGCGTGGTCGACGGGGGCACCGCGTACTCCAGCGCTCTCGCCACCCCGGAGATCGCGACCGTGGCCGAGCCCGTCGAGCAGTGGCCGTCGTAGCGGGCGAGGGTCAGGGCCAGTGCGGGCAGGCGGAGGGACACCGGTGTGGTGGCGTACGGGACCGGCAGGTCGAGGTGGTGCGTGCCGTGGGCCGTGGCGGACGGATCGCCCCCACCCCAGTCCGGGGCGTCGGCCATGGGCGGCGGCTCGGCGCGGGATCCGGCCGGTCGCGGGCAGGGCGACGGCGGGCGCTCCCCCGTCAGCACCTCCGCCAGGTGGCGCAGACCGGCCCCGTCCAGTCGGTCCCGGTGTGCCACGACGACCAGATCCGCCGTGCCGTCGGCATAGCGCAGCAGGACGCACCGCACGCCCCGGGTCACCGGGCGGTGCAGTTCGGCGTCGCGGCGGCGTACGGCGAGCGGCTGGGCCGGTGCGGCCGGCACGTCGTCCGCCCACAGCCGCCAAGGGCCCGCGACGGCCAGCCGCTCCTCCAGCCGCTGTACGCCGATCCCGGTCACCGAGACGCGGACCGCATGGCACTGTGCACCTGGCACGGTGTGTCCTCCCTGTCGTGTTCCTTGCCTGTCCGACTTCCGGCTTCCGTGTGCCGCCGCACCGCTCAGCGGGCCGTGAACCCGCCGTCCACCGTCAGGGTCGTCCCCGTCACCTGCCGGGCGTCGTCCGACAGCAGGTAGACCACGGCCGCCGCCACGTCCTCCGGCTCGATCAGCGCGTTCATCGGCTGCGCCGCGACGAACGTCTCCTCGTGCTCGCTCACCGGCACCTCGAGGGCCCGCGCGATCTCGGCGAGCATCCGGCCCTCGGCGGTCGGGTCGTCGCGGACCGAGCCGGGGCAGACGGCGTTGACCCGCACCTTCCTGGGCGCGTAGTCGAGCGCCGCCGCCTTGGTGAGCCCGATCAGGCCGTGCTTGGCGGCGACGTATCCGGCGAAGTGCCGGTATCCCACCAGGCCCGCCGTGGAGGCGATGTTGACGATGCTGCCGGCCCGGCGGGCGCTCATCGCCTTGCCGACCGTACGGATCATCCGCCACGCCCCGGAGAGGTCGACGTCGATCATCAGCGCCCACTCGTCCTCGCCGATCTCGTGCGCGGGCCGGCCCGAGGGCGCCGCGATCCCCGCGTTGTTGACCACACCGTCGAGCGGGCCGAACCGGTCCTCGGCAAGCGCGACCGCCTCCTCGACGGACGCCAGGTCGCGCACGTCGCAGCGGGCCGTGAGCACCCCGACACCGGCCTTGCGGCACAGCGCCGCGGTGTGCTCCAACTGACCGGCGGTGCCCAGCGGATACGGAACCCCCGGCAGGTCGTCGCAGAGGTCGAGCAGCGCGACGTCGGCGCCCTCGGCCGCGCACGCCACCGCCGTGGCACGGCCCAGGCCGCGGGACGCACCGGTGACGACGACGGTCTTCCCCCTCAAGCGCATGGCTCGCTCCCCCCGCGGCTCGGTGTCCGGTTCACCTGGCGTCGAGGTCGGCGGAGACGACGTCGAGCAGGTCCCCCGCGGACTCGGTCAGGTACATATGGCCGCCGGGCAGTTCGACGGACCGGAAGCCGGCGCCCGCGACCTTCGCCCAGGCCGCCGCCTCCTCGCGGCTGACGAGTTCGTCGTGGCTGCCGCGCAGCACGGTGAGCGGTGCGGGCAGCGGCAGGTCGGCAGCGGGCGTGTAGTTCTCGTGCATCTCCACGTCGGCGCGCAGCGTCGGCAGGATCAGCTCACGCATCTCCGGGTCGTCGAGCGCCTCGTGCGTGTAGCCGGCGAACTCGTGGACGCGGGCGAGGAACGCGTCGTCGGGCAGGCCCGTGGCGCGCCGGGTCCGCTGTTCGGCCGGGTGCGGGGAGCCGCTGACGAAGAGGCGGCCGAGTTCGGTGCCGCCCGGCTCGGCGGCCAGACGGTGGGCGAGCTCGTAGGCGAGGACGGCCCCCAGGCTGTGGCCGAACAGGGCGATTCTGCGCGGCAGTCCGGGGTCGGCGGCGAGCGCGGCGCGCAGGTCGCCGAGCAGGCCCTCGGTCGCCGTGCGGGCGTCGGTGTACGGCTCCTCGTCGATACGGCGCTCGCGACCGGGAAGCTGGAGCGGCAGGATCGCCAGACGCTCGCCCGCGACGCGCTGCCACGGGCGGAAGAAGGAGGCGCCCGCGCCCGCGAAGGGCAGGCAGACCAGGGTCGTGGCGGTGGTGCTCGTCGTCATCTCAGTGCGCCTCTCCCGTGCCGTCGGTTCTCGTCATCTCAGTGCGCCTGTTCCGCGTCGGCGGCGAGCCGGGCCGTGTACCGCACCGGCAGCCTCTTCAGGCCCCGGCTGGTGGAGTTGTCGAAGACCCACTCCAACCGGTCCTGGGGGACGGTGAGTTCGAGCCCGGACAGCCGGCGCAGCAGTGTCGGGAAGGCGACCGAGCCCTCGACGCGGGAGAGGGGGGCGCCGACGCAGAAGTGCGCGCCATGGCCGAAGGCGAAGTGGCGGTTGGCGGTGCGGGTGATGTCGAGGCGGTCGGGATCCTCGAAGGCCTGCGGGTCGCGGTTGGCCGAGTCCATGAGGATGTGGACGAAGCCCTCGCGGGGTATGGGGCAGCCGCCCAGTTCCATGTCCTCGGTGGCCACGCGCAGGGTGCCGCGGTAGACGGGCGGCTCGAAGCGCAGGAACTCCTCGACCGCCGACTCCGCCAGCTCCGGCTCGGACCGCAGGAGTTCCAGCTGGTCCGGGAAGCGGAACAGGGCCTGCATGCCGTTGCCGATG
Organism: Streptomyces sp. NPDC046900; assembly: GCF_040644975.1. Taxonomy (NCBI): domain Bacteria; kingdom Bacillati; phylum Actinomycetota; class Actinomycetes; order Kitasatosporales; family Streptomycetaceae; genus Streptomyces; species Streptomyces sp. NPDC046900. The sequence goes on from NZ_JBEYXD010000023.1 coordinate 49,128, forward strand.
AGGTTCGCGGTGGTCTTGTGGCCGGCGATGATCAGCAGGACGAGGGTCGAGACGAGTTCGTCGTTGGTGAAGACGTCCTCCTCGTCGGCGGCCCGCAGCAGGATGGAGACCAGGTCGTCGCCGAGTCCTTCGGCCCGGCGCCGGTCGAGCAGCCCGATGAGGTACTGCTCGATGCTGTCGCTGGCCACCTTCAGCTTGCGGTTCGACTCCTCGTCCGCGAAGGGCGCACCGCTCAGCCAGTAGCCCCAGGCGTGCAGGTCCGGGCGGTCCTCGATGGGGACGCCGAGGAACTCGCAGATGACCCGCATCGGCAGGGTGAAGGCGAACTCCATCAGGTCGACCTCGCCCGACTCGGGCAGCGCGTCGATGAGTTCGTCGGTGATCTCCTGGATGCGGGGACGCAGCAGGGCCATCCGACGCGGTACGAAGGCACGGCTGACCAGGCGCCGCAGCCGGGTGTGCTCGGGCGCGTCCGCGGTGATCATGTTGCGGATCAGGACCGGGCTGCTGTCCTTGAGGAGGTCGCGGAACCAGGCGGGCGCGTTGTCGACGGACTTGGACAGTCGGGGGTCGGAGAACCCCTTGAGCGCGGTCTCGTAGTCGGCGACCACGTAGGCGTCCCCGCCCGGGGGGTAGTTGATGGGGTGCACGGGGCAGCCGGTCGCCCGCAGCCCGGCGTTGGCGGCGTGGGTGGCGCCGGGCGCCGGGTCGGGGTCGGTGAAGAACTCCGGCGGCAACCGGTCGCCGCCGCCCGTCGCGGCGGCCAGGGCCGTGACGGCGGGGTCGCCGTCGTGTGCCGGGGCACCCCGGCCGTCGGGCTGCGCCGGGACGGCGGCCCGGGCAGTCGTGGGGGCGGAGGTGGGCCGTGAGGTGTCGGCGGGCATCACGTCTCCTTGGAGGTCGGGTCCCCGGACGGGTCCGCCGTGGTGACGGCGTACGCCTCCGGCGGGGCGAGCTTGCGGATGCGAGGGCTGAGCGTGGGCAGGGCGGCGAAGCCCGAGACGATGCCCATGGCCGTGAACACCCAGGTGGGTCCGGCCAGATCGAAGATGGTGCCGACGCCGAACACACCGAGCGGGGCGGCGACCATCGACATGAACATCACGGCCCCGAGCACCCGGCCCTGCGTCTTGTCCGGTGCCATGGCCGCCAGATAGGCGAGGAACAGGGCGCTGGTGATCGGCCCGCGCAGGAAGACGCAGGCGACGATGATGCCGAGCGGGACGAGGCCGGAGACGGTGGCGAGCAGCACGGCGGCGACCGGCCCGATCCAGGCGGCGCACAGGAACACCACCGGCGGCGGCACACGCTTGATGATCGGGCTCGCGAAGAGCGAACCGACCACGCCGCCGATGCCGGCGATCGACAGGAGCAGGCCGGTGAAGGTGGCCGAGGCGCCCCGGCTCTCGGCGGTGGCGATCAGCGCCAGGAAGACACCGGTGTGGGTGAACGCCATGTTCGAGCCCATGATCCAGATGATCAGCAGCCGCAGTACGGGCTGCCGGGCCAGGAAGCGGAAACCCTCGGCGGCGTTGCGCTTCTCCCCGGGCGCCGCGTTCTCCACCTTCAGCGGCTTGCGGATGAACAGCAACAGCACGGACGAGACAAGGAACGAGACGGCCGCGGTCAGGAACGGGAAGGCACGCGCGACGGCGAACAGCGAACCGCCCGCGGGAGGTCCGCCCATGGTGGCCGCGAAGTAGCGGACCTGGTTCTGCGCGGTGGCCTGCGTCAGCTGCGAGGGCGGCACCAACTGCTTGATGACGGCGAGGCCGGTCGGGTTGGAGATGCCGAGGCAGGCCGCCGAGCCGATGGCGACGCCGAAGATGACGGCGGGGTGGGCGTGCCCGGTGGAGACGAGCAGCGCCAGCAGGCCGAGGAGGACGACGCGCACCATGTTGCAGGCGATGAGCAGCAGCCGCCGGTCGAGCCGGTCGGCGAGGGTGCCGCCCGGGATCGACATCAGACTGGCGGTGACCAGCTGCGCGGACCCGACGGCGCCCGCGTAGAGCGCGGAGCCGTTCGTGGCGAGGATCAGCAGCGGGTACGCGACCTCTGCGGTCTCCTTGGCCAGCGCGGCGAACGCCTCACTGGTCCACAGTGCCTGGAAGTCGGCGTTGCGCAGCAGGGGTTTGGGCTCCCGCGGCTGCTCCTGGGCCTGCGCCGGGAGCGCCGTCGCGGGAACGCTGTCGGTGATCGCGTCGTCCGCCGGAGCCGCACCCGGTCCCTTCTCCAGGTCGATGTCGGCCGGTCTGTCAGCCATGGTCACTCCATTCCTTGCCGGGCTTCGCTGACGTCGTCCCTGGGGTGCGGCGCTCCCCCGCGTCCAGCACGGCGAGGAGCCTGAGCGCCAGCGGGCCCGCGTGCGGCGGGGCGAGCATCGACCAGTGGTCGCCGGGCACCGGCTCGATGCGCAGCCCGCCCCAGTACAGGCCGGCCAGGCGATCGCGCAGCCGGTCCGTGCCGTCCGGCCCGCCGGCCCGCGCCGGTTCACCGGAGGCCTTGAACAGCACCGCACGGCAGGGCAGCGGCCGCGGCCGGTAGCGCAACAGCCCTGCCTGGCGGGCCGCGAACCGCCGTCGCTGGGCCGGGTCCCGGCGCAGCCGCCGGGCGAGCGGGCCGACGCCGAAGGCCGCCTCGGCCTGGGCGCGCAGGCCCGCGCGGAGGAACTCCGGGGCGAAGCCCACGGGCAGGCCGCCGGTGTCGGGCACGAACCCGTCCAGGCACACGAGCAGGTCGACGTGCTCGCCGCGCCGGATCAGCAGCCGGGCCAGCTCATGGGCGACGACGGCACCGTAGGACCAGCCCCCGATCGTGTACGGGCCTTCGGGCTGCGCCCGCAGCAGGGCCGCGAGGTGTGCCGCGGCGACGGCACCGACCGTGCGCGGTGTGCCCCTCGGGTCGTCGGTGTCCTCCAGCCCGAACACCGGTCTGCCGCCGGCGGCCGCCAGCTCGTCGGCGAGTTCCCGGTAGGGCAGCGCGTTGCCGACGGCGTCGCTGACGAGGAACAGCGGCCGCTGCCCCGGTCGTCCCTCGGCGAGGACGGCCACACCGGGGACCAGGGCCGCGCCACCGCCGGACGCGATCGTCGGCCCCCCGCCGGATGCCGGCAGCCGGCTCGTGACGGCCGCCACCAGGTCGCCGAAGGCGGGGTGCCGTGAGAAGTCGGTGACGGACAGCGCGCACCCGGTGTGCTCCCTGACCGCGGACATGAGGGTGACGGCCATGAGGGACTCGCCGCCCAGGGCGAAGAAGTCGTCGTCGTCGCGCGCGGCGCTCACCCCGAGGGTGCGGCACCACAGCTTCTCGAGCACGGCCCGGACGCCGTCCGGCCCGGGGACGGACCGGGGCGCGGCCGGCGCCGGTGCGGGCGGCCGCGGCTCCCGTTCGCCGCGCGGGTCATCGCCCAGGAACCGGTAGCCGGGCAGCGAGACGCGCACCGCCCCGGGTCCGGCGGGCTCCAGTACGTCGTCGATCGCGCGGTCGGCGCCCAGCTCCCACAGGGTGCAGAGCGCCGACAGCAGGGCGTCGTCGGCGGGTTCCCCGGGGCGCCCGGTCAGCCGCACGGCGGTGAACGCGGTGTCCCAGCCGGGGCTGCGGCGCAGTCCGCCGAGCATCGAACTGCCCGGGCCGAGTTCGACGTACGTCGTGCAGCCCGAGGCGAGCAGCGTCTCCATGGCCCGGGCCAGCAGCACGGGGCTGCGCAACTGGGTGGCCCAGTAGTCGGGGCGGACCACCTGCGCCGGATCGGCCCAGTCGCCGGTGGCGTTGGAGACGAGTGGCAGCCGGGGCGGGCGGGCGGGCACCGACGACAGGGACGCACGCACCGCCTCGGCTGCCGGTTGCATGGCCTTCGAGTGGAAGGCTCGCCGGGTGTGCACCGGCGTGACGGGCAGGCCCGCGAGCGTATCGGCCGCGAGCAGGTCGGCGACGGCGGCCTCGGGCCCGGACAGGACGACGGAGCCCGTGCCCTCGACCGCGACGGTGACCTCGCCGTCCACGGGGAGCCTGGCGGCGATCTCGCCGGCGTCGGCGGTGACGCTCACCATGCGGCCGGGTTCGGTGTCCCACATGGCGCGGGCCCGGCGGCACACCAGGCCGGCCGCGTCCTGCGGCGACCAGACCCCGGCGAGGGCGGCGGCCGTGTATTCGCCGACGCTGTTGCCGAGCAGGGCGGCGGGCCGTACCCCCCACTGCTGGAGCTGGCTGCCGAAGGCGTATCCGAGGGCGAACAGGGCGAGTTGCTGGTGCACGGTGTCGGCGAACCACTCCTGCGACGTGCCGTCCCCCTCCGCGACGACGGGCGTCAGGTCGATGCCGTGAGCGTCGAGCACGGTCTTGCGTATCGCGTCGAACGCCGTCCGGAAGCCGGGGAGCAGGCGATGGGCCGCCGCGCCCGCCGCGTGCCGCAGGGTGCCCTGGCCCGGGAGGACGAACGCGACCTTGCCGATCCTGCGCGGCTTGGCGGCGGCGTCCCGGGCGCACTCCCGCTCGGCGACCCCGCGCAGCAGCCGGGCCGCCTGCCGGGTGTCGCGCGCCGCGACGGCTGCCCGGTGCCGGTGCGCGCGCCGCCCGGCGAGGGTGCGGGAGACCTCGGCGACGGACGGCGCGGCCGGATCCGGCTCGAGCCGGTCGGCGAGCGCCCCGGCCATCCGGCCGAGGGCGTGGGACGCGGCCGCGGACACCAGCAGCGGCCGTGGCCCGCCCCGGTCCGGGAGCGGGGCGCGGCGGGGCGCGGACCGAAGGACCACATGGGCGTTGGTGCCGCCCACGCCGAAGGAGCTGACGGCGGCGACCCGGGCCCCGTCGTCCCGGCGGGGCGTCCACGGCTCGCACCGCTCGACGATCCGGAACGGCGAACTGTCCAGCTCCAGCAGCGGGTTGGGGCTGGTGAAGTGCGCGGTGGGCACGAGCCGGCCGTGCTCCAGCATCAGCGCGGTCTTGATCAGCCCGGCGACTCCGGAGGCCACACCGGTGTGACCGATGTTCCCCTTCACGGCGCCGAGCGCGCACCGCTCGCGGCCCGCCGCCGCACCCCCGAAGACATCGGCGAGGGCCTGCACCTCGACCGGGTCGCCGAGCCGGGTCGCGGTGCCGTGCGCCTCGACGTAGTCGATGTCCGCCGGGTCCACTCCCGCGATGCGCTGCGCGGCGCGGATCACCTCGCTCTGCCCGGTCAGGGACGGCGCGGTGTACGCCATTTTGTCGGAGCCGTCGTTGTTGACGGCGGTACCCGTGATCACCGCGGCGATCCGGTCGCCGTCGCGCACCGCGTCCGCGAGCCGCTTCAGCACCACCACGGCGACACCCTCGCTGGGCACCGTGCCCGCCGCCTCCTCGTCGAAGGGCCGGCAGCGGCCGTCGGGCGAGAGGATGCCGCCCGGCTCGTACAGATAGCCCCACTCCCCGTCGGGCATGACGGTGACGCCTCCGGCCAGGGCCGCGTCGCACTCGCCGCCGACGAGGGCGCGTACGGCGAGATGGGTGGCGGTCAGCGAGGTGGAGCAGGCCGTCTGGACGGTGAGCGCGGGGCCGCGCAGCCCGAGCTTGTAGGCTGCGCGGGTGGCGAGGAAGTCCTTCTCCCGCCCGATGTAGCGGGCGAGTTCACCCAGGTCGGGGTCGGTGTGCTCGCCCACCCGGTCGGCACCCGCGTACACCCCGATCCGGCCTTTGAAGCGTGTCGGGTCGAGGCCCGCGTCGTCGAAGGCGGTGACCGCGCACTCCAGGAACACGCGCTGCTGCGGGTCCGTCGCCGCCGCCTCGGCCCGGCTGTAGGAGAAGTACGCCCGGTCGAACCGGCGGGAGCCTGCGATGACACCCATGGCGGGGACGAAGTTGTCCCGGCGGACGTAGGAGGGGTCGGCGCCCCGGGCGATCAGCCGTTCGGGGTCGAAGCGGGTGATGCCGTCCGCGCCGGCCGTCAAGGCCGCCCAGTACTCGTCCACGTCGTCGGCCCCGGGCAGCCGGCAGGCCATGCCCACGACCGCCACGGCGCCGTCCCCGTGCATCCCTGCGCTCGGCACGGTCACACCCCCAGGTCGACGTAGAGATGGTCGAGGCCCACGTACGAGAGGTTGGGGCCCCACACCGCGGCCTCGGGTGCGAGCCGGGCGGCCGGGAAGCGCGCGGCGAAGCGGCGCAGCAGCACGGCCGCCTCCAGCCGGGCGAGCGGTGCGCCGACGCAGTAGTGCGGCCCGAACCCGAAGACCAGATGCTGCTCGGACGAGCCACCCTCGGCGGTGCCGGCCGCTTCGCCGGTGACCGGGCACGCCGCGGCCGGTGCGCCGCCGTCGGCGAGCAGGCCCTCACCGGTGAGGCTGACGAGGACGAGGTCCCCCTCCTTCATGTGCTCTCCGGCGAGCTCCTGGTCGTGGGCGACGACGCGGCCCAAGTGCCGCAGCGGCGGGCGGCGTTGCAGCACCCGCTCCACGAACGCCTCTGCGGCGCCGGGCCGCTGCTCGCGCACGGCGTCCCATACCCGCGGCTCGCCCAGGACGTCCAGGACCGTCGACGCGAGCAGCGACGACGTGGTCTCCAGGCCCCCGAAGAGGTTCATCGCCCAGGTCGCCGTCGTGCGCGCCCGGTCCTCCCGGGTCTCCTGCGGGAAGGCCTTCGGAGCGGTGGCCCGGGACAGGGCCTCGGTCATCTCCACCATCGTGCGGTGGGCCGCCGCGGCGTAGTCCCGGCGGTACATCGCACCGATGAACAGCGAGAGGGTGCGCGCCCAGCGGTGCAGCACCTCGGGCGGCTCGGCGACTCCGACGACGTGCGCCATCACCTTGCCGGAGAGCCCGTCGGCGACGGCCGGCACGACGTCGTGCGGCACGGCCCCGGCCAGCGCGTCGAGGCACTCGTCGGTGAACTCCTCGACGCGGGGCGCGAGAGAGCGTACGTACGAGGCCGACATCACCCGCTGCACCGGGCGGCGCAGCGCCGTGTGCTCGGGGGCGTCGGCCTGCACGAACCACAACCGCAGGAACTCGGTGAGCTCGCGGTACTCCTCGCGCGCGGCGCCGGTCATGTACAGCTGGAAGGAGCGCTCGAAGGTCCCGGATGTGAAGCCGGGGTGGTTGAGGACCTGCCGGGCGAGCCGCGGATCCGCGACGACCCAGCATTCGAGGCCCTCGTCCCACGCGAGCGGGGGCGTACCGTTCACGCGCCGCCGGCCTCCTTCTCGACGAGCGCCCGCAGGCCGGCCGGGGTCGGGGAGAGCAGGAAGTCGCGCAGCCGCACGCTCACACCGAGGCGCTCCTTCACCTTGCGCATGAGGCGCACCGCACCGAGGGAGTTGCCGCCCACCATGAAGAAATCGGTGTCGGCGTCGATCACGGCCCCCGGCTCGGCTTCCTCGGTGAGCTCGGCGAACAGCTCGATGATGCGGGCGGTCGTGGCCGCGCCCTCGGCCTCCGCGGCCCGGGTCGCCTGCCCCGCGGGTACGGCGCGGGCGGTGAGGGCACGCCGGTCGACCTTGCCGTTGGCAGTGACCGGGATGCGGTCCACGATCGTCCACAGGGTGGGGACCATGTAGGCGGGCAGCCTCTGCTGGAGCAGGGCACGCAGGTCCGTGGCGGCGAGGGCGGCGCCCGCGGCCGGAACCACCGCGGCGACCAGCCGTTTGTCGGCGCTGTCCCCGTCGGTGACCTGTACGACGGCGTCCTGGACGGCGGGGTGCTCGGTCAGCACATCACTGATGGCGCTGAGTTCGACCCGGTAGCCGCGCAGTTTGACCTGGTCGTCGGCGCGCCCGAGGAAGCGGAGCCTGCCGCGGGAGTCGATGCGCACGATGTCGCCGGTGCGGTAGAGCCGCTCGGGCACGTCCGGCGAGAACTCCCCGAAGGAGCGCGCCGTCTCGTCCGCGTCCCCGAGGTATCCGTCGGCGAGGCCCGCTCCCGCCGCGTACAGCTCGCCGATCGCGCCGGGCGGCAGCAGCCTGCGTCGCCCGTCCAGGACGTAGACCCGGGTGCCGGGCACGGGCCGGCCGATGGGCAGCGGGCCGTCGACCTCGTCGGGCGAGGAGACCGAGTGTGTGGTGGTGAAGGTGGTGTTCTCGGTGGGGCCGTAGCCGTTGGTGACGACGATGCCGGGGTGGCGGGCCAGCACCCGGGCGGTGTGTTCGTGCGGCACCACGTCGCCGCCGGTCAGCAACTGCCTCAGGCCGGCGAGGGAGTCGGGCGCGAACTCCTCCACGAGCCGGAACAGGCCCGCGGTGAGCCAGGCCACGGTGATCTCGCGCTCGCGCAGGAAGGCGCCCAGTTCGGTGGGCGAGGCGAGCCCCGCCGGATGCACCTCCAGGGTCGTCCCGGTGAGCAGGGCGCCCCACACTTCGAGGGTCGAGGCGTCGAACGCCAGGGGGGACAGGCGCAGCATCCGCTCGCCCGGCCCCAGGCGCACGAACCCCGCCTCGTGCACAAGACGGATCACGGCGCGGTGCGGCACGGCGACGCCCTTGGGCTCGCCGGTGGAACCGGAGGTGAAGGCGACGTAGGCGAGCCGGGCGGGGTCCTGGGGCGCGAGCTCCTCACCGTCGGCGTCCGCCGGCCGCCAGCTGGGCTCCCACACCGCGACCGGCTCGGTGCCCAGCGCGCGGAAACGGCGCCCGGCGTCCCCGGCGACCGGTCCGACGAGCGCGGCCGACGGCCGGGCTCGGGCCACGATCCTCGCCAGATGGGCGTCCGTCGCGCTCTGCTCCACGCCCACGTAAGCGGCGCCCGACCACAGCACTCCCAGGACGGCGACGGCCTCGGCGACCGAACGCTCGACACCGACCAGCACCCGGTCGCCGGGACGGACCCCGGCGGCGCGCAGCAGCCGCGCCTGTTCGCGTGCGGCACCCGCCAGTTCCGCGTATGTGAGCCGGGCGGACCCGTCGCGTACGGCGACAGCGTCCGGAGTGCGGGCGGCGGCCGCGCGGAAGAGCGCGTCGAGGGAGGTGCCGGGGAACTCCCGGCGGGTGTCGTTGAGTTCGGCGAGCCGGGCGTGAGCGTCGGCGGACATGCAGCGCACGTCCTCCAGGCGCTCGGCGGCACCGGTGGCCAGTTCCCCGGCGCCGGCCACGAAGTCGGCGACGAACGCCCGGGTCTCGGCCTCGGTCCAGACACCGGTGGCGTATTCGACGTGGCCCGCATAGGCCGGGTCGGAGTGCCCGATGAGCATCGTCAGGTCGAACTGCGAGCCGCCCCCGTGGCCCTCCTCGACCCGCAGCCGTGCGGTACCCGCGTCGAGGGACTGCGGCACCAGCTGGTCGTGCATGCCGAAGCAGACCTGGACCAGCGGGTGGCAGCCGAGGCTGCGTTCGACCCCGAGCCGGGAGACCAGTTCCTCGAAGGGCAGGTCTCCCGCGTCGATGCTCTGTGCGAGCGAGGAGTGCACGGAGAGCAGGTAGTCGGCGGGGCTCAGCTCGTCGTCGATGTCGACGCGGACCGGGACGAGATTGCCCGCGACGACGATCAGCCGCTCCAGATCGCTGCTCCCGCGCCCGAGCAGCGGCACACCGACGAGCAGGCTGCGGGCCCCGGTACGGCGGCCGACGGCCAGGGCGAAGGCGCCGAGCAGGAAGGCGTACGGGGTGATGCCGAGCGCGCGGGCCCGCTCGGCGACGGCGGCGGTCACGGCGGGCCCGAGGTCCAGTGCGGTGCGCTCGCCGTCGGCGTCCTGGACGGCGGGGTGCTGCCGGTCCGCGGGCAGTTCCAGGGCCGTGGGCACGCCGTCGAGGTGGCTCTTCCAGAACGCGGCCTGGGCGTCCCACACACCGCGTGCCCGCAGGACTTCCTGACGCTCGCTCAGCACCCGTACGGGGACGGCGGGTCCGGCCCCCGGCTCGAGGCCGGTGCCGGTGCCGGTGCCGGTGCCGGTGCCGGTGCCGGTGCCGGTGCCGGTGAGTGCGGCGTGCCGTGCGAACAGCTCACGTAACAGCAGCCCGACCGCCCAGCCGTCGAGCACCATGTGGTGCGCGGACAGGACGACGGCGTCGCGGCCCGCCGGGTGCGAGAAGTACAGCAGCCGCCAGGCGGGCGCGGCCGACAGGTCGAAGGGACGGCGCCCCTGTTCGGCGCCCTCACGGCGGACGAACGCGTCGAAGTCCTCGACGGGCCCCTCGTGCACGATCTCCGTCAGCTGCGGTGCGTGGGAGGGCAGTACCTCCCGTACGACGTCGTCCTCGCCGTCGCCCGGGCTCTCCCGGAAGACCGTGCGCAGCCCCTCGTGGCGGGCGGCGGTCTCGGCGAGCGCCTTGGCGAGGGCGCCGCGGTCGATGCGACCGCCGTCCTCGGCGTGGCAGGTGAAGACGAGGTTGTACGGGGATCCACCGGCCACCCGTTCGATGAGCCACATACCACGCTGGGCCGGCGAGAGGGCCGTGTCCCCGTGAGGGCCCACCTCGGCGGTGACCTCGGTCGTCTCCTCGGCCCGCGCCCCGGCGAGGACCTCGGCGAGCGGCCGGCCGCCGAGCAGCTCCTTCACGGCGATGCGCAGACCGAGCCGCTCCTGGACCTGGGCGGCCAGGCGCATGGCCCGCAGCGAGTCGCCGCCGAGGGAGAGGAACGTCTCCGTGGCGAAGCTCGCCGGGTCCGTCCCGCCGAGGACGGCGGCGGCCAGCGCTTCGCGGGTCGGCGCCATCAGACGGCCTCGGCGGGGCTCGCGAGGAGATCGGCCTGGCCGCTGACGGTGGCGGAGCGGAACAGGTCGATGGTGCGCAGGGTCCGCCCGGAGGTCTGACTGAGGCGCTCCACCAGGACCACGAGAAGCAGCGAGTCGCCGCCGGCCTCGAAGAAGCTGACGTCGTCGTCGATGTCGTCGGCAGTGTCGATGCCGAGGATCTCGCGCCAGATGGACCGTACGAGTTCGAGCCGCTCCTCGGGGTCGTCCAGGTTGATCGTCTCGACGGGCTGTTCGAGCACGGGTTCCTCCGGTGAGGTGGCAAGGTCCGCGGCGCTGTGCCGCAGATCCGTCAGGAAGGCGGACACGGCGGAGTGATCGGTGACGTCCGCCGGGTGGTCGAGGGACAGCTCCAGTTGCCGGCCGTCGACGTCGTCGGCGATCCGGACGAACACCGCGAGGTCGTACTTGACGTAGAGGGGGTCGAGCGGGCGCAGCCGGCCGGTGACGCCGGGGGCGAGCACAGGAGTGTGCGGGGCGTCGTCGAGATTGAGCAGGACCGGGGTCAGGGGCGGCCAGAGCCGGGTCCGGTCGGGGTTGAGTTCGGCGGCGAGCGCGTCCAGCGGCACATCGGCGTCCATGAACGCCTCCATGCTCGCGACCCGGGCGGCGCGCAGCAGTTCGCGCCAGCTGGTGTCCGGCTCCAGCGAGATGCGCAGCACCACGGTGGTGATGAACATGCCGATGACATCGGCGGCGTCCGGATGGTCGCGGCCCGGCCAGGCGAAGGCGATCAGGAAGTCCCGCTGTCCGCTGCCGCGGGCCAGCGTGCCGGCGAGCAGGGCGACGCCGAGCATGAAGGTCGTGCACCCCTCCTCGGAGGCGACCGCCAGGGCCTTCGCGGTGCGCTCGGCATCCAGGCGGGTGGTGACGGTGGCGCCGAGCCGGGCGGCCTCCAGGTCGTCTCCGGCGCCGCGCTCGAAGGGAAGGCGTACGTCGACGGGTGCGCCGCGCAGCCGCTCGACGACCTCGGCGACCTGGGCGGCCACCTCCTCGGGCGAGCGGTCGGCGACGACCGAGGCGGGGTGCGGGGGATCGCTCAGCTTCGGCCGGGTGCCGGCGAGCCGGGCCCGGTAGACGGCGAAGATCTCCTCCAGGAGCATCGTGCGCGACAGGCCGTCGACCACGATGTGGTGCGAGACGAGGACCAGCAGGGTGCGCCGGGCGTCGAGCCGGACGACCACGGCCCGCGCGGGCGCGTCGGCACCCAGGTCGAACGGGGTGCCGCACAGCTGCCGCACGAACGCGTCGACGTCCGGGGCGCCGAGCCCCTCGGCCTCGGCGTCGCGCAGCACCGCCTCGCCCGGTTCACCGTGGGTGCTGTACTCGACGCGGCGGAGCCTGGCGTTGAACCGGAAGCGGGCCCGGAGCGACGGATGCCGGGCGATGGCCAGCCGGGCGGCCTCGACGAGCTGCCCGTGGTCCACCTCACCGGTGAACTCGACGACGGACGGGACGAGTTGGGTGGGTCTCTGCAGTTCGTCGCGATCGAGGACCCACAGACCCTGCTGCATCCGAGTGGCCGGGTACCAAAGAGACTCTTCCGGCACGTGTAACGACGAATCGGACAACAAGTGAGATTCCCCCGAAACTCATACAGCAATGGAACCGCTTACTGGAAGCGCAAATACAGTCGACGACACACGGAACACAACGACCCCCGCGCGGCATGTTTTCGCCGCAAGGCGCAGAAGGGGGTGTGAATCTAAGCAGGGCGGCACCGACGTCCAATGGCTGAATGACCCTAGGCAGCACCCGATGAACATGTCAAGGGCGGTCGGACTCGGCGGAATTCAACGCCCCCGGACCTGCCGATCAACCGTTATGCATTGCTTTTCGGCCACCTGGCTCAAAGCAATTCCGACACGCGGAACATGTCCAATTCATTGCACGCTCACGTGGCTCGAGAGTACATGGTCAAATCATTGAGCTTTGACCGACACTGATCGTGTACGTTGTCTCGCGGCGTCCCCGCCCCCGCCGGCTTCCACCGCACCAGGAGGAGGGGCTCAGCGCCCGGACGAAAGGACAACCGCCTTGAAAGTCCATGACGCCGCCATAACCAACGCCGCGATTTCCGGATGCCCCGTGCACCCTGGTGCGACGGCCGATCTCGTCGACCCCTGGCTGTACAGCGGCGGCGACGCACACGCCGTATGGCGCTGGATGCGCGCACAGGAGACCCTCACGCGCCAGGAGGTCGACGAGGAGCGCGGCTTCTGGAACATCGTGGGGTTCGACGACGCCGAACGCGTCCTGCGTGACACCGAGACCTTCACCTCGGAGCGCGGCACCATGCTCGACCTCCTCGGCACGGACGACCCGGCCGGCGGCAAGCAGCTCGCCGTCACCGACCCGCCGCGCCACACCGAGATGCAGACGCGCCTGAAGAAAGCACTTGCGGTGAAGGCCGTCGAGCGGCAGAAGGACATGATCAGACCGCTGGTCGTCGACCTGATCGCACCGCTCGGCGACGGCGGCACCTTCGACTTCGCCGAGGCGATGCTGGCGATGCCGATGTCCGTGACCGGCACCATGATGGGTCTGCCCAAGGCGGACTGGCCGTGGCTGAGCCGTCTGACGACCATCTGCATCGCCGCGGACGACCCGGAGTACCAGGACCCCGGCGGCAAGGCGGCCACCCTGGCGCGGGCCCACCGGGACCTGTTCGCGTACTTCCAGGACCTGATGCGCTTCCGCCGCCACAACCTCGGCGACGACCTGCTGAGCGTGCTGATCTCCACCGAGTTCGAGGGCCGCCACATGGACCCCGGTGAGATCGTGGCCAACTGCTACAGCCTGCTGCTCGGCGCGAACGTCACCACCCCGCACTCCCCCAACTACGTGATGGCGGAGTTCATCGACAAGGGCGTGCTCCAGGACTGGGCCGCGCACCCGGACGTCACCACCTCGGCCACCGAGGAGGCGCTGCGCTGGGCCTCGCCCGTCAACCACTTCCTGCGCTACGCCACCCGCGACGTGGAGATCAGGAACACCAAGGTCGGCGCGGGCGACGCGGTCGTCGTCTGGCTCGGTTCGGCCAACCGCGACGAGGCCGTGTTCCCCGACGCGCAGACCTTCGACATCCGCCGCAAGCCCAACAAGCACGTGGCCTTCGGCATCGGCCCGCACTACTGCATCGGGCACAGTGTGGCCCGTGTCACCTTACGCATCCTCTTCGAGGAACTGCTCACCCGCTTCGAGGACTTCCAGCCGGCCGGCAAGCCGGAACGCCTCGCCTCGAACTTCGTCTCCGGCTGGAAGCACGTCCCCATCACCGCCCGGCCGCGCCGCGGCGCCGGCAAGACCGGGTGACGCGACGATGGCCGTGACCGCGCCGTCCACCCCGTGGCTGCGCCGCTTCCACACCTCCGAACCCGGCGCGATGCGGCTGTTCTGCTTCCCGCACGCCGGTGGCAACGCCTCGTTCTTCCACCCGTTCTCGGCGCGGCTCGCACCGCGGGCCGAGGTACTGGTCGTGCAGTATCCGGGACGTCAGGAGCGGTTCGACGAGCCCTGCATCGAGGACCTGCACATACTGGCCGACACCGTGGCCGCCGAGCTCACCACGTGGGCCGGCGAGCCGTTCGCCCTGTTCGGACACAGCATGGGAGCCACGCTGGCGTTCGAGGTGGGCAGCCGGCTGCACGCCGCCGGGGCCCGCCCGAGCGCCCTGTTCGTGTCCGGACGGCGCGCCCCCTCGGTGCCCGCGCCCGGCTCGGTGCACCGGGCGAGCGACGACGAGCTGATCGCCGACATGAAGCTCCTGGGCGGCACGGACACCCGGATGCTGGACAACCCCGAGCTGCTGGCGGCGATCCTGCCCGCGATACGCAGCGACTACGTCGCCACGGAGACGTACCGCTACCGGGGGGCGCCCCGGCTCGACTGCCCCGTCGCCGCGTTCATCGGGGACGCCGATCCCCGCGTGGACGCCCCCATGGCCCGGGCCTGGGCCGCGCACACGACGGAAGAGTTCCAGCTGCGTGTATTCGGCGGGGGTCACTTCTTTCTCGTACCGCATCTCGCTTCCGTCGTGGAGAGTGTCGCAACGGTTCTCGACACGACAGGCGACCCTCAAGCATTCACCCGGAGTTAATGATTCCGGCCTCCGCCATGAACGTCCGAAGCCCTGAAGAGGATTCTCCATGAAATACCGCGTCATCGGCAGCGACCCGGCAACCCGCCGCGAGGTGAGCGTCCTGAGCCTCGGCTCGATGCTCTTCGGGACGGTGACCGACGAAGCGACGTCTTTGGCCATTCTCGATCGTTTCGTCGAGGCGGGCGGAACCTTCATCGACACGTCAAACAACTATGCGTTCTGGGTCAACGGAACGCAGGGCGGGGAAAGCGAGGAACTGCTCGGCCGCTGGATCCGCAGCCGGGGCATCGGCGACGAGATCACCATCGCCACCAAACTCGGCGCTCGCCCGAACGCACCGGCGACCGGTTTCAGCCTCGACGTCGAGGGACTTTCGGCCAAAACCATTCGGGAATCCGCCGAGCGCAGCAGGGAGCGCCTCGGTGTCGAGCGCATCCATCTCCTGTACGCGCACATCATGGACGAGAAGACCCCCCTCGAGGAGACCGTCACCGGCTTCGCCGAGGTCGTGGCCGACGGCGTCGCGGGCCTGCTCGGCGCGAGCAACCACTGGGCCTGGCGGGTGGAGGCCGCCCGCGGCATCGCCAAGGCCGCCGGGCTGCCCGGCTACGAGGTCCTCCAGCATCACCACAGCTACCTGCGCCAGCGCACCGACATCCCGAGCCTGCGCTCGCCCGACGGCAACCAGGGCCTGGTCAGCGCGGACCTGCTCAGCTATGTACGGGCCAACCCGTCCCTCACCCAGGTCGCCTACTCCCCGCTGCTGTCCGGGGCGTATGTGCGCGACGACAAGCCGCTGGGCCCGGGCTTCGAGCACGCGGCCACGCCCGCCCGCCTCCAGGCCGTGCGCGAGGTGGCCGACGAGACCGGTGCGAGCGCGAACCAGGTCGTCCTGTCCTGGCTGATGGACGGCGACATCCCGATCCTGCCGCTGGTCGGTGCGTCCTCGGTCGAGCAGCTCGACGACAGCCTGGCCGCCGTCGACCTCACGCTGACCCCCGAGCAGCGCGCCAAGCTCGACGGCGTGAACTGAACCCGTCCGCCGGCGGGGCACCCCGGACGCGGGTGCCCGCCGGCGTCGCGTTCTGCGTGCCGTGAAGCCCCGGCTCCGGGCACGGGCGGGGAGGGCCGCCGCTCAGGGCACGTTCCGCCCCGATTGACGGCCGCCGTCAACCGGTGCCCGCGTTGTCGGTGGTCCGGTGCACCATGTGGTCATGAGCGTGGACATCGACATCACCGGGCTGCGGCCGGAGAGGGTCTCCGTCGTCCCCTCGCCCCTGGCCGAGCTCAGCATGGCGCTGCACGCGCTGTCCGAGCCGGGACACCACCCGGGCCTGCAGGGCTGGGTGACAAGCGTCACCGCCGGACTCGACCCCCATCTGGCGGACCGGATGTGCGACGCCGACTTCCTGTGGCGGTCGACGTTCTCGGACCTCTTCCTGCCCTACGCGGGCGTCCCTGGCGGCGCGACGCTGCCCGGCGCGACGCTCGCCGAGGACCTCGACATTCTGGACAAGCTCAGCGACGAGCAGTTCGTGGACGCGGCCCTGGAGTTCACCTGCGCCGTCTGCTACAGCACGCGCGGGCCGAGCGTGCTCTCGGACACCGAGGTGCGCCGGCGCGCCCTGGAGCTGGCCGCCGCGCGCGGGCCCCGGCAGCTGCGGTTCAGCGAGCGGCTGCTGGCCGACCCGCCGCGGATCCGGGCCTGGCTGCGGCAGTTCCTGGAGGACTGCGACGCCGCGTTCTTCGCGGACACCTGGTCCCGGCTGCGCCATCAACTGGCGGCGGACGCCCGCCACAAGACGGACCTCCTGCGACGCAAGGGCCTTGCCGAGGCCCTCGCATCGGTGTCGCCCGTGGTGACGCTCGACGAGGAGGCGGCCCGGATCACCGTCGACAAACTCGGTGACGGCCGCACCGCCACGGTGGGCGGAGGACTGCTGCTCGTCCCGACCAGCCTGGGCCGGCCGCATCTGATGGTGCTGCACCGGTACGGCTGGCAGCCGGTGCTGCACTACCCGGTGAGCTCTCCGGAACCGGCGGCTCCGCCGTCGCTGGAGCAGCTGACGCTGCGGATGGCGGCCCTGTCCCACCCGGTGCGGATGCGCATGTGCCGCAGTCTGGCCCGCAGCGCCTTCACCACCGGGGAGCTGGCCCAGGTCCACGGGATGACGGCACCGGAGATATCCCGGCATCTGAGCGTCCTGAAGAAGGCGGGCCTGCTCGCCACCCGGCGCCGCGGCCGGTACGTCCTGCACCAGCTGGACGTGACGGCGGTGGCCCGGCTGGGCAGCGACTTCCTGGAGGGCATCCTCCGGTAGACGTGGCACCAGTGGGACCCACCGGTCCCGGGACGGTCACGGATCCGTGGACGGCCACCGGCCGATCGGACTCCCGTGGGCGATGGGCCCTCGCGGCTCCCGGCTCCCGGCTCCCGGCTCCCGGCTCCCGGCTCCCGGCCACGATCGGCCCCTCGTCCGCGACGGGCTCCCGTCCGCGACCGGACCTCGCCGGCACCCGGCTCCTGGCCGCAACGGCCTCCCGTCCCTCGGCGCACCGGCCCCGGTAGCCGGCCCCTGTCAGTCGAACCGGATGTGCTTCAGCCCCACCTTCGCCTGCCGCAGCCGGGTCCGTAGGGCGCCGCCCGTGTTGGGTGTGAGGGTCAGTCCGGCGAGCACCGCGATCCGGTCCGCCGTCTTGGGCACCGTGGAGTGGTCCGTCCACAGGTGTTCGGCGAACTCGGGCTCCCGCAGCCGCTCGAGGCAGTGGTCGAGCTGCTGGACGGCCCAGCTCTCCCTGCGCAGCGGGGCGTCCTTGCCGCCGACGTACTGCATGAGGTGGCCGAGACCGCGCTCCCGCAGCCTGCGCAGTACGGTCTCGCGGTCGGCGAGCAGCGCGAAGTGCCGTACGTCATGGTCCAGTTCGCGCAGCCTGCCGATCGTCTGCGCGAAGTAGTCCGGATCCGTGACGGTCATGGGGACGATGACATCGCCGTCGTGCTTGCTCAGCGCCAGGTCGAGGACCTCGACCACGCCCTGCCGCCAGGACGCCAAATCCTGGAAGTCCCCACGCAGATCGGGCGGCAGCATACGGCGCAGCCCGAAGCCGGCGTGTTCTGGATCGCAGATGACGCTGCCCGGCAGGCGACGCTGTATCTCGTGTGCGGTCTGTGTCTTGCCGCCCCCGAAGGGGCCGTTGATCCACAGGAGCATGCGCCGACCCTAGTGGGTGCCCTTCACCTCCGGGGAACGCGGTGGCTCAGCCGTGTCCGCCCGCCCGTACGAGACCGGTCTCGTAGGCGAGGACGACCACCTGTACGCGGTCCCGGAGGCCCAGTTTCGTCAGGATGCGGCCGACGTGGGTCTTCACGGTCGCCTCGGAGAGCACCAGTCGCGCCGCGATCTCGCCGTTCGAGAGCCCCTGGGCGACCAGCACCATGACCTCGCGCTCGCGGTCGGTGAGCCGTTCGAGCTCCTTGTGCCGTGGTTCCGTCGTGGCGCCCGGCAGCATCGGCGCGAACCGGTCCAGGAGCCGGCGGGTGGTGGACGGCGCGACCACGGCGTCGCCGCTGTGCACGGAGCGGATGGCGGCGAGCAGTTCACCGGGCGGTACGTCCTTGAGCATGAAGCCGGAGGCGCCCGCCTTCAGCCCGGAGAACGCGTACTCGTCGAGGTCGAAGGTGGTCAGGATCAGCACCTTCGGCGGGTTGGGCTCGGAGCAGATGCGGCGGGTGGTCTCCACCCCGTCCAGCTTCGGCATACGGACGTCCATGAGGACCACGTCCACCTCGGTGGAGCGCAGCACCTGAAGGGCCTCGACGCCGTCGCCCGCCTCCGCGACGACCTCCATGTCCGGCTGGGCGGCGAGCACCATCCGGAACCCGGTGCGCAGCAGCACCTGGTCGTCGACGAGCATCACGCGGATCGGCATGGGGGGTCCTCCGGTCGGCCTTCGGTCGATGGGCTGGATCGTGTGGCGGGCGGCTGGCGGTCTGGCGCGCACGTGTCAGTGAGCCGGTTTCAGCGGCAGCAGGGCGCTGATGCGGAAGCCTCCTCCGGGGCGGGGGCCCGCGTCCAGGGTGCCGCCGACCATGCCCACACGCTCGCGCATGCCGATCAGCCCATGGCCCTGGCCGTCGATGCCGCCCTCCTCGTACAGCTCGTGCGGGGCGCCCTTGCCGTCGTCCTCGACGAGCAGGCCGAGGCCGTCGTCGAAGTACACCAGGCGCACGCTCGCACCCGTGTTGGGACCCCCGTGCTTGCGCGTGTTGGTGAGCGCCTCCTGGACGATGCGGTACGCCGTGAGCTCCACGCCGCTGGGCAGCGGGCGCGGGGTCCCCTCCACCTTGAAGTCGACGGGCAGCCCCGCGCTGCGGCACTGCTCGACGAGCTCGTCGATCTGCCCGACGTCGGGCTGGGGAACGTACTCGCCGGCTTCCTTGTGCTCGCCGGTGCGCAGCACGCCGAGCAGGCGGCGCATCTCCGCGAGAGCCTGGCGGCCCGTTCCCGAGATCGTCTCCAAGGCCTTCTTCGCCTGCTCGGGGGCGGTGTCGAGGACGTAGGCGGCGCCGTCCGCCTGGACCACCATCACCGAGACGTTGTGAGCGACCACGTCGTGCAGCTCGCGGGCGATCCGCGCACGCTCGGCGGCGACGGCCACCTTGGCCTGCGCCTCGCGCTCCTTCTCCAGCCGGGCGGCGCGCTCCTCCAGCTGGGCGAGATAGGCGCGGCGGGTGCGCACGGAGTCGCCGAGGACCCAGGCGAGCGCGAACGGCACGCTCTGGAAGATGGCGATCGCCACATTGCTCAGGGGACTGGAGTGGTGCTGCGCCCAGCGCGCCTGTGCCAGGGGCCCGGCGAGCAGACCGCCGATGAGCCCGACGCGCGAGGCCCAGCCTGCGCCGTCCGCGGCGACCGTGTAGATGATCACGAGCATGGCGAAGTCGGCGACCATCGACTCCTGGTCCAGGGCCAGCTGGGCCACCCCCATGGCCGCCGCCACGATGAGCATCTTCTCGGGCATCCGGCGGCGGAGCGCGACGACCACGCACAGGACGGCCGAGATCGCGAGCCCCACCGGGAGCGACCCGTGGTAGTTCCGCGCCCCGTCGAGGTTCGTCAGGCTCACGCAGGAAAGCCCGAACAGGACCACGGCCCAGAAGCCGTCGACCCACGTGGGGTGTCTGCGGAGGAAGTCATAGAGGCCCTGCACGTAACCCAGCGTAGGGAAGCCCAGCGTGTGCGGGGTCAACCGGAGGGCCGATCCGGGGCGGACACGCGTACTCCGCAAGGTGGATGTCTTGTGATTCCGGTCGCTTAGGAGCGGCTTTGGGCGCCGGGCGCGCGGGGTGCGCTCCGGACGCGTGCCGCACGCTCCGGGCGCGCGGCATGCCTCCCGGGCTCCCGGCGCGTGCCCGGACCGCACGCTCCCCGCGCATGGCCCGTCCGCACCCCGCCTAGCCTGAACGCGTGGCAGACAGAGGCGACGGCGAGTGGCGCGGATGGCGGGCGGCGGCCGAGGAGGCGCTGTACGGGGCGGACGGGTTCTACCGGCGGCCCGAGGGACCCGCGGGGCACTTCCGTACGTCCGTGCACGCCTCACCGCTCTTCGCCGCCGCCGTGGCCCGGCTGCTGTGCCGGGTCGACGAGGCGCTGGGACGGCCCGAGGAGCTCGCCTTCGTGGACATGGCGGCCGGCCGGGGCGAGCTGGTCGCCGGCGTCCTCGACGCGCTGCCCCGCGAGGTCGCGGACCGCACTCGCGCGTGTGCCGTCGAGATCGCCGAGCGCCCCGAGGGCGTCGATTCCCGCATCGAATGGCTCGGCGAGCCCCCGGCGCGGATCGAGGGGCTGCTGTTCGCGAACGAGTGGCTGGACAACGTGCCGGTCGAGGTGGCGGAGGCCGGCGCCGACGGCGTGCCCCGGCTGGTCCTGGTACGTCAGGACGGCAGCGAGCGCCTCGGGGAGCCGGTCGCGGGGGCGGAGGCGCAGTGGCTGGAGCGCTGGTGGCCGCTGTCCGCCGAGGGGTGCCGCGCCGAGATCGGCCTCCCCAGGGACACCGCCTGGGCCGAGGCCGTCGCCACCCTGAGCCGGGGGCTCGCCGTCGCCGTCGACTACGCGCACCGCGCACAGGCCCGGCCGCCCTTCGGGACGCTCACCGGATTCCGCGCCGGCCGGGAGTGCGCGCCCGTACCCGATGGATCCTGCGACATCACCGCGCATGTGGCACTGGACGCGTGCGCCCTGCCGGGCGCACGCCTCATGACCCAGCGCGCCGCCCTGCGCGCTCTGGGTGTCAGTGGCGCACGTCCCCCGCTGGCCCTCGCGTCCACCCACCCGGCGGCCTATGTGCACGCCCTCGCACAGGCCGGAACCGCCGCGGAACTGATCGCGCCCGGAGGCCTCGGCGACTTCGGCTGGCTGCTCCAGCCGGCCGGCGTCCCGGCCGCCTGTCTCGGGGAGCTATTTGTCGATGTCCCCGACCACGAAGAACATTGAGCCGAGAATGGCCACCATGTCGGCCACCAGCGTCCCCGGCAGCAGCTCGGTCAGCACCTGGATGTTGTTGTACGAGGCGGAGCGCAGCTTGAGCCGGTACGGGGTCTTGTCGCCCTTGCTGACCAGGTAGTAGCCGTTGATGCCGAGCGGGTTCTCGGTCCAGGCGTAGGTGTGGCCCTCGGGCGCCTTGAGCACCTTCGGCAGACGCTGGTTGACCGGCCCGGGCGGCAGGTCCGCCAGCCGGTCCAGGCAGGCGTCGGCCAGGTCGAGCGCGTTGTGCGTCTGCTCCAGGAGGCACTCGAAGCGGGCCAGGCAGTCCCCCTCCTGGCGGGTGACGACCTTCAGCGTGTCCTGGAGCTCCGGATAGGCCAGGTACGGCTCGTCGCGGCGCAGGTCGAAGTCCACGCCGGAGGCTCGTGCGATCGGACCGCTCACGCCGTACGCGTGCACGGCCCGAGGCGACAGGACACCCACGCCCCGGGTGCGCCCCCGGAAGATCTCGTTGCCGAGCACCAGGTCGTCGAACCGGTCCATGCGCGAGCGCACCGCCGAGACGGCGGCACGCGCGCGTGCCGTCCAGCCCGCGGGCAGGTCCTCCTTGAGGCCGCCCACGCGGTTGAACATGTAGTGCATGCGCCCGCCGGAGATCTCCTCCATGACGCCCTGGAGTTCCTCGCGCTCCTGGAAGGCGTAGAACACCGGTGTGATGCCGCCCAGCTCCAGCGGGTACGAGCCGAGGAACATCAGATGGTTCAGGACCCGGTTCAGCTCCGCGAGGAGCGTGCGCATCCACACCGCGCGCTCGGGGACCTCCATCCCGAGCATGCGCTCGACGGCGAGGACCACGCCCAGCTCGTTCGAGAAGGCGGAGAGCCAGTCGTGGCGGTTGGCGAGGACGATGATCTGGCGGTAGTCACGCGCCTCGAACAGCTTCTCCGCGCCGCGGTGCATATAGCCGACCACCGGCTCCGCGCGCAGGATGCGCTCGCCGTCCAGCACGAGCTTCAGCCGCAGCACCCCGTGTGTGGACGGGTGCTGAGGCCCGATGTTGAGCACCATGTCGGTGCTCTCCGCGGCACCGCCGATCCCGACCATGGTCTCCGTCGTAGGAGTCATGGACACAGTCTCTCGTACGTACGCTTGCGGCATGGAAACGGGGACTGCGGGGAGGGGCGGCGAGCCCGTCTGGACGGGGCTGCCGCCGGGACTGCTGCGGATGCGGCGACTGCTGCTGGTGGTGTGGCTGGGACTGCTGACGCCGGCCGTGGGGCTGCTCCTCGGTCTGTTCGCCGGGCCCCTCTGGGCGCTGTTCGCGCTCGTGCCGCTCGCCGCGCTGTGCTGGGGCTGGGTGCTGCTGGGCCGCAACTGGCGCTCCTGGCGCTACGCCGAGCGGGCCGACGACCTGCTGATCAGCCGGGGCGTGCTGTGGCGCGAGCAGACCGTGGTGCCGTACGGGCGCATGCAGCTGGTCGAGGTCACCTCCGGGCCGGTGGAGCGCCACTTCGGGCTGGCGAGCGTGCAGCTGCACACGGCCGCCGCCGCGACGGACGCCAGCATCCCGGGTCTCGACCCGGCGGAGGCGGAACGGCTGCGGGACCGGCTGACCGAGCTGGGCGAGGCCCGATCGGCCGGGCTGTGAGCGGGACCGCGGCCGGCCCCGCCATACCCGGCGGCCGGGAGGTCGCCGAGCGGCGGCTGCACCCGGTGACCCCGCTGCGGCGCGCCTGGGCGCCGGTCACCGTGGTCGCCGGCTGGGCCGCGCACGATCCCGGCCAGACCCGGCAGCAGCTGACGAGGCTGACCGGGACCACCGTCCTCATAGGCCTCGCGACACTCGTCCTGGCCGCCGCCCTGTACGGCTTCCTGAGCTGGTGGTTCACCCACTTCGCGGTGACCGACACCGAACTGCGCATCCGCACGGGCCTGTTGTTCCGCCGCACGGCCCATATCCGGCTGGAGCGGCTGCAGGCCGTCGACGTCACACAGCCGCTGCTGGCCCGGATCGCGGGCGTCGCCAAGCTCAAGCTCGACGTCATCGGCACGGACAAGAAGGACGAACTGGCGTATCTCAGTCAAGGCGAGGCGCGTGCGCTGCGGGCCGAACTCCTCGCCCGCGCTGCCGGTTTCGCACCCGAGACGGCACACGAGGTCGGCGAGGCGCCGTCCCGGGTGCTGGTGCACGTACCACCGCGCGTGCTGGCCGTCTCCCTGGTGCTCTCCGGTGCGACCTGGGTATCGCTGTTCGTCGCGCTCGTCGTGCCTCCGGTGCTGTGGTTCGTCACCCACAGCCTGTGGACGGTGTTCGCCGTCGGGCTGCCCCTGCTCGGCACGGCGGCCACCCGGAGCGCGGGACGGTTCGCCCAGGCCTATGACTGGACGGTGAGCGAATCGCCGGACGGGCTCCGTATCGACCACGGTCTGCTCGACCGCGCCCATGAGACCGTGCCACCGGGACGGGTGCAGACCGTACGCATCGTGGAGCCGCTGCTGTGGCGGCGGCGCGGCTGGGTCGAGGTCAGACTGGACGTGGCGGGCTCCTCCAACTCGGTTCTCGTGCCGGTGACCCCGCGCCCGATCGCGGAGGCGGTGATCGCCCAGGTGCTGCCCGGGGTGACCGTGCCCGCGTCGCTGTCCCGGCCGCCGCGCCGGGCGCGCTGGTGCGTTCCGCTGTGGTGGCGGGGCCACGGGCTCGCCGTCACCGACACGGTCTTCGCCGCCCGGCACGGACTGCTGCGCCGGCATCTCGCCCTCGTACCGCATGCCAAGGTGCAGAGCGTGCGGCTGACCCAGGGGCCGTGGGAACGGTTCAGGAGGGTCGCAGACGTCCATGTGGACACCGGCGCCGGCCAGACGGTCACGGCCCGTCTGCGGGACGCCGGGGAGGCCGCGGCGCTGCTGTCCGCGCAGGCCGACCGGTCGCGCACGGGGCGCCGTGACGCCCGCCCGGACCGGTGGATGGCCTCGTAGGCGAGGGCTCGCACGACGAGGGGCGGCGGCACATGGAGTGCCGCCGCCCCTGGCGTGTGTGAGACCGGTGTCAGGAAGCCGCGGTGCGCAGCCCCTGGACGTCGATCTGCTCCGTCTCGTCGTGCGCCGTCAGATCGATGACCTGGCCGATGCCGCGGGCCTGCGGGTCCACGGCCTTGAAGCCGGACTCGGACTCCGCCTTGTGCATCGCGAGCGCCTCCTGGCCGACCACGTCCGCCAGGTCCTCGTTCTGCACGGACTCCAGCGACTCCCGCGACTTCTGCGTGCCGAAGAAGTCGAATCCGCCCTCGACGGCCGGGCGCCGCCGCGGGGCTGCCGGTACGACGGCCACGGCGGTCGGCACCGTGAAGTGGCCGGAGGCGTGCGGGGGCCTGGCAGGCTGGGGCTGCTGCGCGGTCGGGGCGGCGGCGTGCTCCGGGCCGGCGACGGCCGTGGGCTCCCCCTCGGCCTCGACCGCCTCCGCGGAACCGCCCTCCTTGGCGGCGGACTCGGGGGCTTCGGGGGCGGCGTTCGGCTTCCTGCCGCCTCCGTTGCCGGGCCCGTCCTCCGGGGGAGATGCCTTGGCGGTCGCCTTGCGGCCGGCACTCCGCGGGGCGGACTCCGGCGTCCGGCCGGGCTGGGCGTCGCCGGTGACGGCGGCCGGCTCGGCCGCTTCGCCGTCCTGCGCGGCGCCGTCCGCCTGTGCCTCGTCGTCGCCCGCCGGATCGGTGCCGGCAGCCTGCGTCTCGTCCTCTTCGGCGTCGGACCCGGAGGCGTCGGGCTCGGAAGCGCCGGACTCCTCCTGCGCCTCGGCCTTGTCCTTGATCAGACGCACCAGCGCCGAGTCGGCCCGCATGAAGAGCGAGGAGCCCTCCGGCGAGAACACCCGGGCGGCCGACGGCTCGGCGTCCTCGGCCACCGCGGCCGACGGCTCGGCGTCCTCCGCGGTCGCCACCGCGGCGGCGTCCCCGGCACCCGCGGCGACCAGGTCCTCGGCTTCGTCGGGCGTCTCCTGCTCGGCAGGGGGCTTCGGCTCCGCCGCGGGCAGCGCCTTCGCGGGGCTCGTCGTCTCGATGGCCAGCAGCCGGCGGCCCTCCAGGGCGCTGGCGCGCTCCGTCTCCGCGGTGGCGTACCGGCGCAGCAGTGAGGCGTGCTCGTTGCGCAGATTGGCCAGTTCCGTGCGCTTGGCCCGCAGCTTCTGCTCCAGCTTGGTGCGCAGCTCACGCGATTCGTCGAGGTCGGTCTCCAGTTCGGCGACCCGCTCCTCATGGCGCCACTCGTCGCTCGCCCGCGCGCGCGTGAGGTCGGCGACGCGTTTGCCCGCGGCCAGATCCCAGCGGCGCATGACGACCGAGCCCACGGCCGTCGTCGCCGCGGCACCCGCGGCCAGCCCACGGAGCACCAGCGGCTCCGTGAACAGCCAGGGCCCGACGGCGCAGACGACCGAGACACCGGCGATCACCGAAGGAGGCAGGAGCCTGTGCAAGGGCGGAGAATGGCGGTGACGTCCACGTGGCATGGCCAGAAACTTACCGCGCGTAGGGGAATGATGGTGGCCCGCGTGGTAAAAACACGGCCACTGCGAACTCTTCACGCCGTCCCACGGCCTCCGGAAAGGCATCGGCGGTCGCCGAATCCGGTAGAAAGCCAATCCCGCGCATCCCCTTCGGGCCCGGGCACGGAACGGCCGGCGACCGGCACCGCTCGCCCTACCAGGCCCGCCGGGCCTCCTTCGGCACTCTGGTCGTGCCCTCCGAATACAGGGAAGCGG
The DNA here is from genome assembly GCF_040644975.1 of Streptomyces sp. NPDC046900. Taxonomy (NCBI): domain Bacteria; kingdom Bacillati; phylum Actinomycetota; class Actinomycetes; order Kitasatosporales; family Streptomycetaceae; genus Streptomyces; species Streptomyces sp. NPDC046900. The sequence continues at coordinate 75,115 of NZ_JBEYXD010000023.1, forward strand.
CCCTGATACGGGGCAGCGGCCCTGCAAGATCATTTCTTGCCGGACGCTTATCACGATCTCCGTCCCGGCTTCCGCCGCCGGGTAAAGGAACTCGACGGCCCCCGCCCGGAAAAGCGCCCGCCCCGGGCGACATCGAAGGGCACCGCTCCCCGGCGGTACCGGTCCCCTTCGGATTGCCGCGAAATCCGGGCGGCGCGGCCGGGCCGTTCAGCTGCTACCGGTCACTGAGCCGCCCGCTCAGCCACTGCAGCGCCGCCGGGATCTCCCGCCGCCAGGTGTTGAAGTTGTGGCCGCCGCTGTCGAGGATGATCGACGAGATCCGGGTCGGCTTCCTGGCCTGCACCTGCTGTATGAACCTGACCGTGGACCTGTAGTCCTTCTCCCCGGCCTTGCTGCTGGTGACGAGCAGTGAGGTGTCGGGGGCCGGCAGGTGCTTGAGGCACCAGAACAGGTCGGCGCGGTTGCGCAGGTCGTCGTTGCCGTGGAAGAGGTCGCCCGTTGTCGGGTCGATCGGGGCCTTGTAGTACGGCGACAGCCCCGCCCCGGCGGCGTACGCGTCCGGGTGGTGCATCGCGAGCTTCAGCGCGCAGTAGCCGCCCGTGGAGTCGCCGATGACGCCCCAACTGCCGGGCCGCCTGCCCACCCTGTAGTGGGCCGCGACCGCGTCGGGGAGGTCCTTGGCGAAGAAGGTCTCGGTCTGCGGTCCCCCCGGGACGTCCACGCACTCCGTGTCCCTGGGCGGCGCCACCGTCGGCCGCATCATCACCAGGATCATCGGCTGCATCCTGCCGTTCTTGGCCAGCTCGTGCGCCGTCTGCGGGTAGTGCAGCCCCTTGATGAGCGCCTCCGCCGTACCCGGGTAACCGGTGAGCACCACCGCGGCGGGAAAGGTCCGGGTGCGGTACTGCGGCTGGAAGTACTCGGGCGGCAGGTACACGAAGGCAGACGAGGCGATACGGGTCGTACGGCCCACGATGTCCACCTGCTGGACCTCACCGCCGTCCTGCGTCCGCGCCCCGCCCGGCACGGCCACCTGCCGTGTGTCGATCACCCGGAGAGGACCACCGCTCGCCCCCGACGCGCCGTGGTCGACCACCACACCCTGCTCGTTCTCCTGCCCGAACAGATCCGCCCAGCCCGCGTAGAACCCGAAGGCCTGATTGGCGCCCAGCCCGACCGACGCGAAGACCATCAGCTGGGTGGCGAACAGCAGACCGACCCGTCCGGTGACGGCCCGCCAGTTCCGGTGCGCCAGCCGCGGCCAGTACCAGACCGTGCCGGCGAACAGCAGCACGGCGAGTACGACCGCCAGTGCCAGCACTTTGTTGCTCGTGAGACCCATGAGCCTTTCCTTGCGCGCGCTTTCCGTCCGCTCGGGTTTCGCTACGCCTTCGCGCGGGCTTGCCCGGGACTTTCCTTCGGCTTTGAACCGGCTTTGTGATGGGGAGTGAACCTCTCTCCCCAAGACACCGTCCTAGAGGGCGCAATGTCGCCGGATGCCCCGATCGGCACCGGACTCAAGGTCTCTCGCAGAACTACGGGATGCGATGTCTGTCAGGATAGATGGGGAAAAGTCGGGTGAGGTTCCGAAGCGGTCCCTGGTGCGGCGCATAGTGCGCGGCCCTCGCCCGGAAGCCGTTCCCGCGCTGATCGCCAGGGCCTGCGCACTCGTGGGAGTCCTGGACGTCGCCGCGGGCGTCTTCCCGCGCTTCCGGCACAGCCGCATGCACCGCATGGCCGAGGTCCTGCCGGGCTCGCTCGGTCCCTTCGCGGCTGCCCTGTCGCTGAGCGCCGGAGTCCTCCTGCTGCTCCTCGCACACGGACTGCGGCGCCGCAAACGCCGCGCCTGGCGTGCGGCCGTGGGGCTCCTTCCGGCGGGTGCCGTGGCCGAGTACGTCTATCGCCACTCGGTCATCGGCGTGGTCATCTCGCTGTTGCTGCTGCTGCCGCTGGTGCGCCACCGGGACGAGTTCGCGGCGCTGCCCGACCCGCGCAGCCGCTGGCGGGCGCTCGCCAACTTCGTCCTCATGGGCGCCGGTTCCCTGAGCCTCGGCCTGATCATCGTCAGCGCCCACCCGCACCGCATGGTGGGCAACCCCAGCCTGGCCGACCGCATCGAGCACGTCCTGTACGGCATGTTCGGCTTCGAGGGCCCGGTCGACTACACCGGCAACACCTCCTGGACGGTGGGCTTCTCGCTCGGCGCGCTGGGACTGCTGACCGCGGTCACCACGATCTACCTGGCCTTCCGTCCCGAGCATCCGGCCGCCCGGCTCACCGAGGAGGACGAGGTACAGCTGCGCGCCCTGCTCGAGAAGCACGGCGGACGCGACTCGCTCGGCCACTTCGCGCTCCGCCGCGACAAGGCGGTCGTCTTCTCGCCGAGCGGCAAGGCGGCGGTGACCTACCGGGTCGTGTCGGGCGTGATGCTGGCCAGCGGCGACCCGATCGGCGACGTGGAGGCCTGGCCCGGCGCCATCGAGCGCTTCATGGACGAGGCCAAGGCCCACTCCTGGACCCCGGCCGTCATGGGCTGCTCGGAGACGGGCGGCGAGGTGTGGACCCGCGAGACCGGCCTGGACGCCCTCGAACTGGGTGACGAGGCGGTGGTGGACGTCGCGGATTTCTCCCTCTCCGGCCGCGCGATGCGCAACGTGCGCCAGATGGTGAAGCGCATCGAGCGCGCCGGTTACGAAACCCGGGTACGGCGCATCCGTGACCTCGGCGAGGGTGAACTGGAGCGCATACGGCGGGCCGCCGAGGACTGGCGCGGCACGGACACCGAGCGCGGCTTCTCGATGGCGCTCGGCCGCATCGGCGACCCGTCCGACGGCGACTGCCTGATCGCCACGGCCCACAAGGCCGACGCGGAGGCGGGCCCGCACGGTGATCTGAAGGCCGTCCTGCACTTCGTCCCGTGGGGCACGGACGGGGTCTCCCTGGACCTGATGCGCCGCGACCGCTCGGCGGACCCGGGCATGAACGAACTGCTGATCGTGGCCGCGCTCCACGCCGCCCCCAAGCTGGGCATCGCCCGTGTCTCCCTGAACTTCGCGATGTTCCGCTCGGCACTGGCCCGCGGCGAGAAGATCGGCGCGGGTCCGGTGCTGCGGGCGTGGCGGGGGCTGCTGGTCTTCCTCTCCCGCTGGTTCCAGATCGAGTCCCTGTACAAGTTCAACGCCAAGTTCCAGCCCCGCTGGGAGCCGCGCTTCGTGGTGTACGCCTCCTCCGGCGACCTGCCCCGCATCGGCCTCGCGGCCATGCAGGCGGAGGGCTTCGTGAACCTGGCCCTGCCCCGCCTGCTGCGCCGTACGGCCCCGGCTCCGCGCCCCTGCGCCCACCACGTCGCCGAACACGGAGTCGGCGCCACAAGCCGCGCCTGACAGAACCACACCGACCGGGCACCGCAATCAGCGACGGCCCGAACAGGGCAGAGGTGCCGCCAGCGCCTGACGGAACCCGCCCACCGACCGGCCCCGTCCGGGTCCGGCCTCCCAGCCGGACTGGGCAAGCCGCCACCGCAGGCGGCGCCCGACCGAACCAGGCAGAAGCCGTCACCGCGAGCCGCGCCTTGCCGAAGCGGGCCGAGCCGGCGCCACGAGCAACACCCGGCCCAACCGGGCCACGAGTGGCGGCCCCCATCTCGCTCAAGCCTCCAGCCGAGCCGGGTAAAGCCGGCCGCCACAAGCGGCACCTGACCGAACCAGGCAGAAACCGCCACCGCTGCCCGCGCCTGACCGAATCAGGCGGAGCCGCCACCGCAGCCGGACCTGACCGAACCGGGCCGAACCGACCCCGCGAGCAACACCCGGCCGAACCGAGCAAAGGCACCGCCGCCGGCGGGCCCGGCCCCACCGCACCGAGTCGCCTCCGCAAGCCGCGCCTGACGGAACCCGCCCACCGACCGGCCCCGTCCCGGTCCGGCCCGTCCGGTGTCCAAGGCCGACCAGCCCGAGCCGAGTCCTCAACCCCCAGGCCCGAGTCCCCCGCTCGGGCCGCGACATCTCGACCCCGGCCCGCCCCGCCAGGCCCTCCGTCCGACGGACCCGCCCGTGCTTGCCCGCCGGTCCGCGGGGCCCGTGACCGGTCGGTGAGCCGAGCGGGAGGCCCCGGGGGCCTACGCTGAACGTATGAGCACGAAGACCGGGCGGGGCCACGTGGCGGGCCTTCCGACATGGGACCGCTGCGCGGTCATGGGGGTCGTCAACGTCACCCCCGACTCCTTCTCCGACGGCGGACGCTGGTTCGACACCACCGCCGCCGTCAAGCGCGGCCTCGACCTGGTCACCGAGGGAGCAGACCTCATAGACGTAGGCGGCGAGTCCACCCGCCCGGGCGCCACCCGCGTCGACGAGGCCGAGGAGCTCAGGCGCGTCATCCCCGTCGTCCGCGGACTCGCCTCCGAGGGCGTCACGGTCTCCGTCGACACCATGCGCGCCTCGGTCGCCGAAAAGGCCCTCGCCGCCGGTGCCGCACTCGTCAACGACGTCAGCGGCGGCCTCGCCGACCCCGCCATGATCGAGGTCGTCGCCGCCGCCGGCGCCCCCTTCGTGGTCATGCACTGGCGCGGCTTCCTGGAGGGCGGCAACGTCAGGGGCGTCTACGAGGACGTGGTCGCCGAAGTCGTCGACGAGCTGCACGCGCGCGTGGAGGCAGTCCTGGAGGGCGGCATCGCCCCCGACCGGATCGTCGTCGACCCCGGCCTCGGCTTCTCCAAGGACGCCGGGCACGACCTGACCCTGATCGCCCACCTGGACCGTCTGCACGGCCTCGGCCACCCCCTGCTGGTGGCCGCCTCCCGCAAGCGCTTCCTCGGCCGGGTACTGGCCGGCCCCGAAGGCGCCCCGCCACCTGCGCGCGAGCGTGACGCCGCCACGGCCGCGGTCTCCGCGCTCGCCGCACACGCCGGCGCATGGGCCGTGCGCGTGCACGAGGTGCGCGCGACGGCGGACGCCGTGCGCGTCGCACGCGCCATCGAAGGAGCCCGGTGAGCACAGCCCACACGGATATCGAGCAGGTCGAGCAGGCCAACACCGCCTTCTACGAGGCGATGGAGCGAGGCGACTTCGAAGAGGTGTCCTCGCTCTGGCTCTCGCCCTCCGACCTGGGAGTCGACGAGGCGTACCACGATCCGGCGGACACCGGAGTGATCTCCTGCGTGCACCCCGGCTGGCCGGTTCTGACCGGTCGCGGCGAGGTCCTGAGGTCGTACGCGCTGATCATGGCGAACACCGACTACATCCAGTTCTTCCTCACGGACGTCCATGTCTCCGTCACCGGCGACACCGCCCTGGTGACCTGCACCGAGAACATCCTCAGCGGAGGCCCGGCCCCGGAGGACGGCGACGAGCTCGGACCGCTCGTCGGCCAGCTGGTCGTCGCGACCAATGTGTTCCACCGCACACCCGACGGCTGGAAACTCTGGTCGCACCACGCCTCGCCCGTCCTGACCGAATCCGCCGAGGAAGATGAGGACGAGTCCCCTTCCTGAGGGGGTGGCTGCCACGCCGGAGTGGGTAGGCGGCAGATAGTGGCGGGAATCACCTACTCCTGGGTATTCGTGGCTACCAACCCGTAAGCCACCGCGTTCCCCAGGGGAAACACCGGATGAACCCTCCTCCCAGTCGCCGGGGCGCGCGCTCCGGGAGCCGGAGCTGACAGTGTCCGCAGGTAGATTCCTTCCAGGCCGGTGTTCCGACCCCACCCGGTGAGCACCTGCCGCTACCGACGATTGCAGGAGTGATTCGCGTGGATCGTGTCGCGCTGCGCGGCCTGAAGGCCCGCGGGCACCACGGCGTCTTCCCCAAGGAACGCGAGGAGGGCCAGACCTTCATCGTGGACCTCGTCCTCGGCCTGGACGCCCGGCCGGCAGCGGCCGACGACGACCTGACCAAGACCGTGCACTACGGCGTCGTGGCGGAAGAGGTCGTCGCCCTGGTCGAGGGAGAGCCCGTCGACCTGATCGAGACGCTGGCCGAGCGCATCGCCTTCTCCTGCCTCAAGCACGCCCCGGTACTGGAGGTCGAGGTCTGCGTCCACAAACCGGACGCACCGATCGCGGTCCCCTTCGACGACGTGACCGTGACCATCACCAGGAGCCGAGTATGACCGCGTTCTTCACCTGGGGTCAGAGCGACCCGACCGTCCAGCCGGTACCCGCCTCCGTGGTGCAGCGCGTGGACGCCGCCGACACCACCCTGCAGAACCCCAAGCGCGCCGTGATCTCGCTGGGGTCCAACCTGGGCAACCGCTTGGAGACCCTCCAAGGCGCCATCGACGCCCTCGAGGACACCCCGGGCGTCCGCGTCAAGGCGGTCTCGCCGGTGTACGAGACGGAGCCGTGGGGCGTGGCGCCGGGCAGCCAGCCGGCGTACTTCAACGCGGTGGTCGTCGTGAAGACAACCCTGCCGCCCTCCTCTCTCCTCGAGCGCGCACACGCCGTGGAGGAGGCGTTCCACCGGGTCCGCGACGAGCGCTGGGGCGCACGGACCCTGGACGTGGACATCATCGCGTATGCGGAGCACGTCTCCGACGACCCGGTGCTGACGCTCCCCCACCCGCGCGCCCACGAGCGGGCGTTCGTCCTCGCCCCCTGGCACGACCTCGACCCCGGGGCGCAGCTGCCCGGCCGCGGTCCGGTGGCCGACCTGCTCGCCTTCGTCACCCGCGAGAGCGTCATCCCCCGCGCCGACCTGGAACTCCGGCTGCCCGAGTAGTCGTTAAGGTCTACCGGGCGGGGATTTCTCTCCGCGCCCCGACCGAGTACGGCATAGTGCCGGGCTGACGAAGGGACATCGTGAGAGAGCTGCGCATCAGGACGCTGGCAGCGGTGTTCGTGGTGGCCGGAGTGCTGTCCTGGGCGGCCGCCCGCCTGTGGAACGCGGTGGGAACGCTGCCCCGGGTCCCCCTGGCCGCGCCGATCGTCCTCGCCCTGATCGCCGTGGTCCTGCTGGCCACGGCGCTTTCGCTCCGCAGCCGCCTCAAGGCCCAGCGGGAGCGCCGCCCGGGAGCCAAGGGCGTCGAGCCGCTGATGGCGGCCCGGGCCGTCGTCTTCGGTCAGGCGAGCGCCCTCGTGGCGTCCCTGGTCGCCGGCATGTACGGCGGTACGGGCGTCTTCCTGCTGGAGTCCCTCGACCTCCCCACCCGCCGCGACCAGGCCATCTACGCCGGCTTCTCGGTCGTGGCCGGAATCGCCGTCATAGCGGCGGCCTTCTTCCTCGAACGGGTCTGCAAACTCCCGGAGGACGACGAACACGACGGAGGAACGGCGTCGGTCACCTGAGCCGCGGCGCGACGGCGACGGTCAGCGCGCCATGATGAGGCTCATCGCCTCGTTCCGGGTCGCCGCATCGCGGAGTTGACCGCGTACGGCCGAAGTGATCGTCTTCGCACCGGGCTTGCGGATGCCGCGCATCGACATGCACATGTGCTCGCACTCGACCACGACGATCACACCGCGCGGCTCGAGTATCTCCATCAGGGAGTCGGCGATCTGCGTCGTCAGCCGCTCCTGCACCTGGGGCCGGCGCGCGAACACGTCCACGAGCCGGGCCAGCTTGGACAGACCCGTGATCTTGCCGCTGGTGGCCGGGATGTACCCGACATGCGCGACGCCCCTGAACGGTACGAGATGGTGCTCACACGTGGAGAACACCTCGATGTCCTTCACGAGCACCATCTCGTCGTGACCGAGGTCGAACGTCGTCGTCAGGACGTCCTCGGGCTTCTGCCACAGTCCCGCGAATATCTCCCGGTACGCCCGGGCCACCCTGCCCGGCGTCTCCCGCAGTCCTTCTCGGTCCGGGTCCTCCCCGACCGAGATGAGCAATTCGCGGACGGCGTTCTCCGCGCGCTTCTCGTCGAACTCACCGATCGTGCCTTCGCCGTCCAGCGTCACCGGGTCGGTCATGTGGTGCCTCGTTCCTGCGACTGTGACGCGCACGGATCACGCGTCTCATGTGCGACCTTGGGGAAATGCCGCGCCCCCCAGGCTAGAACCCTGGGGGGCGCGGCTGAAATTCCGGGCCTGTGAGCCCGTCGGAGGGCTGTGGGTCAGCTCTCTCGGCGGTCCTCCGGGGCCTTCTCCGTGGAGAGCGGCTCCGACGCGGTGATCGCCGGGGTGGCGCCGTTGGCCCCGTTCGTCAGTGCGAGCTCCCTCGGGGAGAGCACCGGCGGGCGGGTGGACGGCGTGCGGCGCGAGGAACCCGTCCAGGCAGGCCGCGGCGGGCGCTTGACGATCGGGGCGAAGATCTCGGCGATCTCCTCCTTGCCCAGCGTCTCCTTCTCCAGCAGGGCGAGGACGAGGTTGTCGAGGACGTCGCGGTTCTCGACCAGGATCTCCCAGGCCTCGTTGTGCGCGTTCTCGATGAGCTTCTTGACTTCCTCGTCCACCAGCGCGGCGACCTCTTCCGAGTAGTCGCGCTGGTGAGCCATCTCACGTCCCAGGAACGGCTCGGTGTTGTCGCCACCGAACTTGATCGCGCCGAGACGCTCGGTCATGCCGTACTGAGTGACCATCGAGCGGGCCGTGGACGTGGCCTTCTCGATGTCGTTCGCGGCACCGGTGGTGGGGTCGTGGAAGACGAGCTCCTCGGCCGCGCGGCCGCCCAGCATGTAGGCCAGCTGGTCCAGCATCTCGTTGCGGGTCGTGGAGTACTTGTCCTCGTCCGGGAGCACCATCGTGTAGCCGAGCGCACGGCCCCGGGACAGGATCGTGATCTTGTGGACCGGGTCGGAGTTCGGCGAGGCCGCCGCGACCAGGGCGTGGCCGCCCTCGTGGTACGCGGTGATCTTCTTCTCCTTGTCCGACATGATCCGGGTCCGCTTCTGCGGGCCCGCGACCACGCGGTCGATCGCCTCGTCCAGCATCTGATTGTCGATCAGCTTGCGGTCGCTGCGGGCCGTCAGCAGCGCCGCCTCGTTCAGCACGTTCGACAGGTCCGCGCCGGTGAAGCCCGGGGTGCGGCGGGAGACGGCCGACAGGTCGACGTCCGGAGCGACCGGCTTGCCCTTCTGGTGGACCTTGAGGATCTCCAGCCGGCCCTGCATGTCCGGGCGGTCGACGGCGATCTGCCGGTCGAAGCGGCCGGGGCGCAGCAGCGCCGGGTCGAGGATGTCGGGGCGGTTCGTGGCGGCGATGAGGATCACGCCGCCCTTCACGTCGAAGCCGTCCATCTCGACGAGCAGCTGGTTCAGGGTCTGCTCGCGCTCGTCGTGACCGCCGCCGAGGCCGGCGCCGCGGTGGCGGCCGACCGCGTCGATCTCGTCGACGAAGACGATCGCCGGGGCGTTCGCCTTGGCCTGCTCGAACAGGTCACGGACCCGGGAGGCACCGACACCGACGAACATCTCGACGAAGTCGGAACCCGAGATCGAGTAGAAGGGGACACCCGCCTCACCGGCCACGGCACGTGCGAGCAGCGTCTTACCGGTACCGGGAGGCCCGTACAGGAGCACACCCTTGGGGATCTTGGCGCCGACGGCCTGGAACTTGGCCGGCTCCTGGAGGAACTCCTTGATCTCCTGGAGCTCCTCGACGGCCTCGTCCGCGCCCGCGACGTCCGCGAAGGTCGTCTTCGGGGTGTCCTTGGTGATGAGCTTCGCCTTGGACTTCCCGAAGTTCATGACCCGGGAGCCGCCGCCCTGCATCTGGTTCATCAGGAACAGGAAGACGACCACGATGAGGACGAAGGGCAGCAGGGAGAGCAGGATCCCGACGAAGGGGTTCTGCTTGGACGGAGCGACCGTGTAGCCGTCCGGGATCTGCTTGTGCTCGTACTTGTCCTGCAGGGAGTTGGCCAGGTTCACGCCCTGGTCGCCGATGTAGCTCGACTGGATCTTGGAGCTGCCATCGACTTTCACGCCGTCCTTGAGCGAGACCTTGATGATCTGCTCGTCGCCGGTGGTCAGCTTGGCCGACTGGACCTTGTTCTGATTGATCGCCGCCACAACTTGGCCGGTGTCCACCGTCTTGTAGCCGCCAGAGGAGCCGACGACTTGCATCAACACGACCACGGCAAGGACGGCCAGCACGATCCACATGACCGGCCCACGGAAGTATCGCTTCACGTCCATCCATACGGAGCGGTGCCGCCCCGTCCCTCCTGCCATAGTGAGTTTGATAAAGACAGTTCTTCTGACGGTACCCCAGGATTGTCACCCGAAGCCGCAGGGGACCTCTGGCATACCGTCCACGCATGCTCCAACGGCGAGAGAGCCGCTGGGGTTCCCGAACGTCCCCGAACGACCGCGACCCGGGGGTCGCGGTCACCGCGAGGAGGCCGGGCCCCGGAAGCTCAGCCGCCGTATACGTGGGGCGCGAGCGTACCGACGAATGGAAGATTGCGGTACTTCTCGGCGTAGTCGAGTCCGTATCCCACGACGAATTCGTTCGGGATGTCGAATCCGACCCACTCGACTTCGATGGCGACCTTGGCGGCATCCGGCTTGCGCAGCAGCGTGCACACCTTGAGGGAGGCGGGCTCGCGCGAGCCGAGGTTGGAGATCAGCCAGGACAAGGTCAGACCGGAGTCGATGATGTCCTCGACGATCAGGACATGCCTGCCCTTGATGTCGGTGTCGAGGTCCTTGAGGATCCGTACGACGCCGGAGGACTGGGTGCCCGCGCCGTAGGAGGACACCGCCATCCAGTCCATGGTGAGGGGGGTGGACAGCGCCCGGGCGAGGTCGGCCATGACCATCACCGCGCCCTTGAGGACACCGACGATCAGCAGGTCCTTGCCCGCGTACTCCGCGTCGATCTTCGCGGCCAGCTCGGCCAGCTTCGCGTCGATCTCTTCCTTGGTGATGAGCACCTGCTGGAGGTCGGCACCCATGTCTTTCGCGTCCACCCGCATCACTTTCGGTCGTCCCGCACTTGTCGCCAGCCCGCCTCCGGGGTGCGGCTGCCGCCGTCGGCGGCCGGCCGTTACCGGGCGTCCGCGCCGCGGCAGCAGCCTGTCGGCTGCGGCCCGCGCGGTCTGGGCGAGCTCTCCCATTCGACAGCGGCGCGCCCCTTCGGCTCGCTCGCGCGGCTGACCGGAACCGCCCCGAAGGGGCGACCGGGCGCCTCCCGCAGGAGGCGTGTTCTCAGCCTTGCCGAATCACCAGTCTGCCACCCTGCCGCTGAGCGACCACTTTGCCCGGGAGATTGATGGCCCCTTGGCCGCGCCAGCCGGTGATCAGGCGGTCGACCTCCTCGATGTGGCGGGCGAAGAGGGAGCCGGCCGGCGCGCCTGCCTCGATGGCGGCGCGGCGCAGGATCCGGCGGCGTACGGCGGGGGGCAGCGCGTAGAGCTTGGCGCACTCCAGGAGGCCGGAGGCGTCACGCACGGAGGTCTCGACCTGGCGGGCCCAGGCGTCGAGGGCGTCGGCGTCGTCGCGGGAGAGCTGAGCCGTCCGGGCGAGAGCTTCGACGACACCCTTGCCGAGCGCCTTCTCGAGAGCCGGCAGGCCTTCGTGGCGGAGGCGGGAACGCGTGTACGTGGGGTCGGTGTTGTGCGGGTCGTCCCACACGGGCAGCGACTGGGCCATGCAGGCCTTGCGGGCGGTCTGCCGGTCGAGGTGCAGGAAGGGGCGGCGGTAGCGGCCGTCGGCCCCCGAGACCGCGGCCATTCCGGACAGTGAGCGGATGCCGGAGCCCCGCGCGAGGCCGAGCAGCACGGTCTCGGCCTGGTCGTCGCGGGTGTGTCCGAGGAGGATCGCGGCGGCGCGGTGGCGCGCGGCGGCGGCGTCCAGGGCGGCGTAGCGGGCGTCGCGGGCGGCCGCTTCGGGGCCGCCTTCGCGGCCGACGCTGACGGCGATGGACTCGACCGGGGCCAGACCGAGTTCGCGCAGGCGCAGGACGACCTCGTCCGCGCGCAGGTCGGAGCCCGGCTGCAGACCGTGGTCGACGGTGATGCCACCGGCGCGGACGCCGAGCTTGGGGGCCTCGAAGGCGAGGGCGGAGGCGAGCGCCATGGAGTCGGCGCCGCCCGAGCACGCGACGAGCACGAGCGGCGCACGGCGCTCGTGGTGCGGCCGGTCGCCGCTGTTCAGTTCGGTGAGGACGTCGTGTAGGACGCGGCGGACCGCCAGGCGTATCGCCGCGACCGCAGGATGGGGACCCATGTCCGGTTCCCTTCTGAAATTTTCGGGGGATGAGCCCGAGCCGGTCACTCAGAGTGTGTCGATGGTGACAGAAGCGGGCGGTTCCCCGAGCATTGCACGCCTACGCATGCCTCACGGTCCCTCGGACGGGTGATTGGCGAGGCGTTCACCTGCCGAAGGCCGGATTCGTCTCACTACCCTCGTGTCGGCCTCACGACTCCGCCTTGCGGTGCACCCGCGCGACCCAGTCCGCCGGTGTGGAGATCTCCGCCTTGGTCGGAAGCGTGTTTGGAGAGGTCCACACACGGTTGAACCCGTCCATGCCGACCTGCTCGACGACCGCCCGCACGAACCGCTCGCCGTCGCGGTACTGCCTCAACTTGGCGTCCAGACCCAGCAGTTTGCGCAGGGCCAGGTCGAGACGGGAGGCGCCTTTGGCGCGGCGCTGCTGGAACTTCTCGCGGATCTCGGCGACGGACGGGACGACGTCCGGTCCGACGCCGTCCATCACGAAGTCGGCGTGGCCCTCCAGGAGGGACATGACGGCGGTCAGCCGGCCGAGGATCTCCCGCTGGGCGGGCGTCTGCACGAGTTCCACGAAGGAGTGCCCGTCGTCGTCCTCCTCGCCCTCCGGGCGGCCCCCGGCCAGGGACTGGGCAGCCTCCCTGACGCGCTCCAGGACCGTCATGGGGTCGATCTCGGTCTGCTCCAGGAAAGACTGGATTTCACCCTCGAGGTGATCGCGCAGCCAGGGCACGGCGGTGAACTGGGTGCGGTGCGTCTCCTCGTGCAGGCAGACCCAGAGCCGGAAGTCGTGGGGGTGCACGTCGAGTTCGCGCTCCACGTGCACGATGTTCGGCGCGACCAGCAGGAGGCGGCCGCCGCCGTTCTCACCCGCGGGCAGATCGCGGGTGTCGGGGGCGAACGTCTCGTACTGGCCGAGGACACGGGACGACAGGAACGACAGGAGCATGCCCAGCTCCACGCCGGTGACCTTGCCTCCGACGGCGCCCAGGACGGCTCCGCCGGGGGTGTTGCCGCGGCGCTCCTGCATCTTGTCCAGAAGGGGTTTGAGGATCTCCCTGAACCCGGCGACGTTCGCCCGGACCCACCCGGGGCGGTCGACGACGAGGACGGGAGTGTCGTGCGTGCCCTCCTCGCCCATACGAGTAAAGCCCCGGACATGTTCCTCCGAGGCCTTCGCATGTCGGCGCAGCTCCGCGACGACGGCACGGGCCTCGTCACGGCTCACCTCGGGGCCCGGCCGCACGAGCCGGGTCGCGGTCGCCACCGCGAGATTCCAGTCGACCATCTCGGCACCACCGATGCTCGTCATGCGTCAACGGTACGTGCTCGTGCGCGAGTGCGGTGAGGCCACGGCCCCGACATAGGTCCGGTGCGGGGTCGGTGGGGCCGCTGATGCCGCTGTTACCGGCAGCCGCAACCCGCCAGTGCAGCGGCCGCGCGGTCGAGTGCCGCCCTCGCCGCCGTCTGGTCCATCGAGCCGTCCGTCAGGAACGCGAACGCCAGCAGCCGGCCGTCGACGTCGACCAGCGTCCCGGCGAGCGTGTTGACGCCGGTCAGGGAGCCCGTCTTGGCGCGTACGACGCCGATTCCCGACCGTTGCGCGGCGTCCTCGTAGCGGTCGCTCAGGGTGCCCGTGAAGCCGGCCACCGGCAGCCCCGTCAGGACAGTGCGCAGCTCGGGGTGGGAGGCGGAGCCGGCAGTCGCCAGGAGGGCCGTCAGCAGGTCCGCCGAGAGCTTGTCCGCGCGGTTCAGGCCGCTGCCGTCGTGGAACTGCGCGCCCTTGAGCGGCAGTGCCAGCTTCTTCAGCTGGGCGGCGATCGCGGCCGCGCCCCCGTCGAAGCTCGGCCTGCCCCCGGTGGCGAGGGCCGTCTGCCGGGCGAGGGCCTCGGCGATGTCGTTGTCGCTGTTGGTGAGCATCCGCTCGACCACGGCCGACAGCGGGGGCGACTGCACCGAGGCGAGGGGCTGCGCGCGGGACGTGGCCTTCGCCTGGGAGGCACCGGGGCCAGACGTGCGAATGCCGCGGTCGCGCAGCAGACCGGCGAACGTGCGTGCCGCGTCACCCGCCGGGTCCGTGCCTCGCGGCGCCGGCCCGCTGGTGGAGTTGTCCGCGCGGCCCTCGTCCGCCGTCAGGGCGGTGACCGGCGCGAGATTGGGGTTGGCCCCGATCTCGTGCACCGCCTCGCCGGTGAACAGGGAGGCGTCATAGGAAAGGGTCACCGAGGCCAGGTGGCGCTTCTTCAGCGCGGCGGCCGTCGCGTCGGCGAGCGTGCGCAGGCTCGCCCAGCCGCCCGCGTCGTCCTTGCGGGCGGTCAGGGTCGGATCGCCACCGCCCACCAGCACCACGGTGTCCTTGCCCGGCTCCAGCACGGTGCGGGTGGTCAGACGGTGGTCGGGGCCCGCCGCGGAGAGGACGGCGACGGCCGTGGCGATCTTCGTGGTGGACGCGGGGGTCAGCGCGTCGTCCGCGCCCTTGCCGTACAGGCGTTTGCCGGTGGCCACGTCGAGCACGACGGCGGTGCGCCGGCTGCCGAGGGAGTGGTCGTCCAGGAGCTTGTCGAGGACCGCGATCAGGTTCGTCGCGAACGGGGCGGACTTGGTGGTGTTCGCGGCGGTGCCGAGACCGGCAAGGACGGGCGCGGCACTCGGCGCGGGAGCGGGTGCGTCGGCCGCCGTACCGGAATTACGTGCGTGATCTGCGCCACCCCGGCGACCCCACGCCGCGGCGCGGTCACGCTCGGCCGTACGCTGACCCGAGGAGTCCCAGGGACCGGCAGCGGTCGCGGCCCCGGCCGCGAGCGCGAGGCCCACGGTGGCGGCGACGGCCGCCAGCTGTGGGGCCGTAAGCCCCCCAGAGCCCGGGCCCACGGCGCGCGCGACCCGCGTGACGTGCGGTTTCACCGCTCCGGGGAGCCGGGTAGCACGCGGCCGCACGGCCTCGCCGATCCGCTGCGCACGGGGTCCCACGACCTGGCCCATGCGCGCGAGGCGCGGTCTCACGGCCCGGGCGACCCGCGCGAGATGCGGTCGCGCGGCCCGCCAAGCCCTCAGCTCCGGCACGACCACCAGCCCCTTTCGCGATCACACACCTGCGTGAGGGACACTTAATCACCAGAACTATGTGTTGATCATGGAGGAGCCACCGGTGGAGTTCGACGTCACGATCGAGATTCCGAAGGGTTCGCGGAACAAGTACGAGGTGGACCACGAGACCGGTCGTATCCGCCTGGACCGTCGACTCTTCACCTCGACCAGCTACCCGGCCGACTACGGCTTCGTCGAGAACACCCTCGGCGAGGACGGCGACCCGCTGGACGCCCTGGTCATCCTGGAGGAGCCGACCTTCCCCGGCTGCCTCATCAAGTGCCGCGCCATCGGCATGTTCCGCATGACGGACGAGGCCGGCGGCGACGACAAGCTGCTGTGCGTGCCGGCGTCCGACCCGCGCGTGGAGCACCTCCGGGACATCCACCACGTCTCCGAGTTCGACCGCCTGGAGATCCAGCACTTCTTCGAGGTCTACAAGGACCTGGAGCCCGGCAAGTCGGTCGAGGGTGCCAACTGGGTGGGCCGTTCCGACGCGGAGGTCGAGATCGAGCGTTCGTACAAGCGGTTCAAGGAGCACGGCGGTCACTGACCTCCTGTCGTCCAGCGGGCCGCGTGACCCCTTTCGGGGTGACGCGGCCCGTTCGTACGCCGGTGTTCATACGCATACTGAGACGTACGGGAGGTATGCGAGGGAAGCACGGGTACGAAAGGCGGAGGCGGGAACTGGTGGCGGAGCCTGACGCGGAGGACCGCAAGCCGCAGTCGGACGAGGCGAGGAGCGCGTTCGCGCCCCAGGGGCGGGACGAGGGCGATTCCGCCGCGACGTCCGAGTTCTTGAGTCCCACGGCCGTTCGCGTTCCCCCGGTGCCCGGCACCGACTCGTCCACGACGTCCGAGTTCGCCGTCCCGGCGGGGCTCGATGTGCCGTCGGCGCCGGCTGCCGAGCCGGAGACGACGTCCGAGTTCGCCCTCCCGCAGGGGCTCGAGGCCCGTCGGCCGCACGCCGCCGAACCGGAGGGGTCGGCGTTCAGCCCGCCGAACACGTACACCGCCGGGCAGGCACCACCCGCGTTCACCCCGCCCTCCGGGATCCCCGCGGTGCGTCTGACCAAGGAGGCGCCCTGGCAGGACCGGATGCGCACGATGCTGCGCATGCCGGTGGCCGAGCGGCCCGCGCCGGAACCCGTGCACAAGACCGGCGAGTCCGCCCCCGCCGTGCCGCGTGTGCTCGACCTGACCCTGCGTATCGGCGAACTGCTGCTGGCGGGCGGCGAGGGCGCCGAGGACGTCGAAGCCGCGATGTTCGCGGTCTGCCGGTCCTACGGCCTGGACCGCTGCGAGCCGACCGTCACCTTCACGCTGCTGTCGATCTCGTACCAGCCGTCCCTGGTCGACGACCCGGTGACGGCCTCGCGCACCGTACGCCGCCGCGGCACCGACTACACCCGCCTGTCGGCCGTGTTCCGGCTCGTGGCGGACCTCAGCGACCCGGACACGACGATCTCCCTGGAGGAGGCCTACCGCCGGCTCGCTGAGCTCCGGCGCAACCGGCACCCCTACCCCGGGTGGGCGCTGACCGGGGCGAGTGGGCTGCTCGCCGGTGCGGCCTCCGTACTCGTCGGCGGCGACGTGATCGTGTTCATCGCGGCCGCGCTCGGCGCGATGCTCGGCGACCGGCTGGCCTGGCTGTGCGCCGGGCGCGGACTGCCGGAGTTCTACCAGTTCACGGTGGCCGCGACGCCTCCCGCCGCGATCGGCGTGGCGCTCACGGTCGCCCAAGTGCACGTCAACGCGTCCGCGGTGGTCACCGGTGGTCTGTTCGCGCTGCTGCCCGGACGGGCCCTGGTGGCGGGCGTACAGGACGGGCTGACCGGTTTCTACATCACCGCGGCCGCGCGCCTGCTGGAGGTCATGTACTTCTTCGTGGGCATCGTGATCGGCGTCCTGGTGGTGCTCTACTTCGGCGTCAAGCTGGGCGCCCAGCTGAACCCGGACGCGGCGCTGAACGTCTCCGAGCGGCCGGTCGTGCAGATCCTCGCGTCCATGCTGCTGTGCCTGACCTTCGCGGTACTGCTCCAGCAGGAGCGGTCCACCGTGCTGTGGGTGACCCTCAACGGGGGCGTCGCCTGGAGCGTGTACGGCGCCATGCACTACCCGGGCGGCCTCTCGCCGGTCGCCTCCACGGCCGTGGCCGCGGGTCTGGTGGGCCTGTTCGGGCAGTTGCTGGCCCGGTACCGGTTCGCCTCCGCGCTGCCGTACACGACGGCCGCGATCGGGCCGCTGCTGCCCGGCTCCGCGACGTACTTCGGGCTGCTGTCGATCGCCCAGGCCCACGTCGACAAAGGCCTGGTGTCGCTGGCCAAGGCCGCCTCGCTCGCCATGGCCATCGCCATCGGCGTGAACCTGGGGTCGGAGATCTCCCGGCTGTTCCTGCGGGTGGGCTCCGCGAAGGGGCGGCGGGCGGCCAAGCGGACGCGCGGTTTCTGAGCCCTTACTGGGCGCGGTAGCCCTGGTCGTAGGGCTGCTCGCCCTGCTGATAACCCTGCGGCGAGCCGTACGCCTGCTGCGGGTGCCCCTGGGGCTGCTGCTGCGGGGCCTGGCCGTAGTACTGGCCGCCGTGGCCCTGGTCCGTTCCATGAGGCCGCTGCTGCGGCCGGCCCTGCGGATAGCCCTGACCCTGCGGATACCCCTGACCCTGCGGATACCCCTGACCCTGCGGATACCCCTGGCCCTGCGGGTAGCCCTGGCCCTGCGGGTAGCCCTGGCCCTGCGGGTAGCCCTGGCCCTGGTTGCCGTACGCCTGGTTCTGGTCGCCGTAAGGCTGGCCCTGGTTGCCGTAGGCCTGGCTCTGGTCGCCGTAGGCCTGGCTCTGGTCGCCGTAGGGCTGGCCCTGGCTGCCGTAGGGCTGGCCCTGGTTGCCGTAGGCCTGGTTGTGGTTCCGGTCCTGGTACGCGGGAGCCACGGGCCGCAGCCGCGTCGTCGCGTCGTCCATGACCGGGGGCTGCTGCTGGAACTGGGCGTCCATGTCCTGCGCGGGGTTCTTCCTGGCCTTGGAACGCACCCGCAGGAACTCGATGGCGATCGGGATCACCGAGACGAGGACGATCAGGATGAGGATCGCCTCGATGTTGTTCTTGACGAAGTCGATGTTGCCCAGCCAGGAGCCGAGCAGCGTGACACCCGCGCCCCACAGGACGCCGCCGATGACGTTGAAGACGACGAACGAGCGGTACTTCATCCCGCTGACGCCGGCGATGATCGGCGTGAAGGTGCGCACGACCGGCACGAAGCGGGCCAGGACCAGGGACTTCGGGCCGTACTTCTCGAAGAACTCGTGTGCCTTGGTGACGTTCTCCTGCTTGAAGAGGCGGGAGTCGGCGCGGTTGAAGAGCGAGGGACCGACCTTCTTGCCGAACATGTAGCCCACCTGGTCGCCCACGACCGCGGCGAGGCAGATCAGGGCGATGGCGCCCCACAGGGGGAAGTCCAGCTGGTTCGACGTGATCAGCAGGCCGCAGGTGAACAGCAGCGAGTCACCCGGCAGGAAGAAGCCGATGAGCAGGCCCGACTCCGCGAAGACGACGAGGAGCAGGCCCCAGATCCCGAAGGTGTCCAGCAGCTGATTCGGATCCATCCAGCTCGGTCCGATGGCAAGCGTCGTCACGGTTCCGGGCTCCTGAGAGGTGAGAGGGGTGCGGCGTCCTGTGGGGCGGTCCCCACGACATGGGCCGGACAAAGCTATCAACGCACGATGTCGTCATCGGGTTCCACCGGTGCCCCCGGGGTGCACGGTGTGTGGACCGGGGCGAAGCTGTGAGCCATGGGCATCGAAGAGTACGGCGGCGGCCAGGGCCCCGAGCCCGACGTGCTGGTCGTGACGACGAACGACGTACCCGGCTACCGCGTCGAGCGGGTGGTCGGCGAGGTCTTCGGCCTCACCGTCCGCTCGCGCCATCTGGGCAGCCAGATCGGCGCGGGCCTGAAGTCCATGATCGGCGGCGAGCTGAAAGGGCTCACCAAGACGCTGGTACAGACCCGCAACCAGGCCATGGAACGGCTCATCGAGCAGGCACGCGCGCGTGGCGCGAACGGTGTCCTGGCCTTCCGCTTCGACGTGACGGAGGCCGCGGACGCCGGCACCGAGGTGTGCGCCTACGGGACCGCGGTGGTCCTGGCCCGGGTGTAGCGCGCCCGGGCCAGGACCCTAGGAGGAGTGCCGGGCGGCGTTCGCGAGAATCGCCTCCTTGAGGTGCTCGGCGAGCCCTGGACGCATGGATTCGTAGAACGCCTTGAAACGCTCGTCGGCCACGTACATCTCGGCGAGACCCCGGTGCATCTCGTACGGGCACTCGTAGAAGCACGTGCAGATGTGCTGCCGGTGCTCCTCGGCCAGATCCATGGCCGCCTCCCCGGTCGGCGGTTCACCGGCGGCCATCAGGGCGCCGTAACGCTCGCCCCAGGCGGTGACCTCGGCCTGCATGCGCTTCCAGTCGTCCTTGGTGTAGCGGGCGGCGCGACGCTGCGACTCGGCGTAAGCCTCGGTGCCGCCCCAGCGCTGCTCCGCCTCCTCGGCGTACTGCTCGGGGTCCTTGTCCCCGAACACCTCGAACCTCTCCTCGGGCGTGAGATTGATGCCCATCTTTCGTGCCTCCATGGCGTGCTCCACGGCCGCCGCCATCTTCCGCAGCTTCTCGATCCGGGCGGTCAGCAGTTCGTGCTGGCGGCGCAGATGCGCACGCGGGTCCGCGTCCGGGTCGTCGAGCAGGGCGGCGACCTCGTCGAGCGGAAAGCCGAGTTCCCGGTAGAACAGGATCTGCTGCAGCCGGTCGAGGTCCGCGTCGTCGTAGCGCCGGTGACCGGCATGCGTGCGCTCACTGGGCACGAGCAGCCCGATCTCGTCGTAGTGGTGCAGCGTGCGCACGGTCACGCCGGCGAAACCGGCCACCTGGCCCACCGAGTAGCTCACTTCCGCTCCCTTCTGGGTACGCACCTCAGGCTGCGGCCTCACGTCGCGTGAGGTGCAAGCGGCATTCCTCCGCGGGCCGCGGCGTGCCTCCGGATGTCCGCGCGCCAGGCACGTCGTGCCGGTTTTGCCCGCTTATGGTGAGCCCGTGGCCCAGCACACCGCGCAGCGGGAGCGCGGCACGCCGGCGACCCCCGCGCGGGGCCTGCTGCCGCTGGTCCTCCCGGCGCCGGCCGTCGGCGTCAGTCTGCTCTACCTGGGGGTGCGCGGGCTCGCCGTAGGACTCCAGCACCTCCCGTGGCGGAACCTGCCGGACGCCCCGGGCATCGGCCGCTACTCGGCACGCTGGATGCTCGTCGTGCTCACCGCGACCGGCGTCCTGGTCGGTCTGGTCGTCCGGAAGGCACCGGGGCACGCCGGTCCCGACCCGGCGACCTCTGGGGCCGGCCATGACCACGCCGCTGCCGCCCGGCGTCGGGCCCGGTCTGCTGGTGGCGGCCATGCTGATGCCGGCCGGCGGCCCGAGCCTCGGTCCGGGGAACCCGGTCGTCGCGACGAACGCCGCGCCGGCGTTCTGGCTGGGCCGCAGGCCGGCGCCCCGGCTGCCGAGCGGACTGTGGGTGGCGCCGGCCGAGGCTGCCACCATCGGCGCGCTGTTCGGTACGCCGGTGGCGGTCGCGCTGCTGCTCTGCGAGGCGCCGGCCGGGCAGCAGATCAAGGGGCTGCCGTGGGACAACGTGTTCCGACCGCTGATCGCGGCCGCCGCGGGCGGGCGGACGGGACCGCGATCCGGTGAACCGCCGAGCCGGTCCGATCCGATGAACGGGCGAGGTGATCCTTGAAGCGGCCCGGGCCGGGGAACCCATGGATCGGCAAACTTCGCCGTTCCGAGGAACCAGCAGCACCTCCACACCCGATGAACCAGTAGACGCGCGCCAACTTCGCGATGGGAGACGAGACACCATGCCGCTCCACACCGGCCCGGGGAAGCCCGACGAACGCCCCATGTCGTTGAACCCCTTCTTCGGGGAGGCGAACCCGGTCGTCGAGATGACCCAGGCACCGCCCCGGCACCGGCTGCCCGACGGGCCCCTGCCGCCCTCGGTCGCCTATCAACTGGTCCACGACGAACTGATGCTGGACGGCAACTCCCGGCTCAACCTCGCCACGTTCGTCACCACGTGGATGGAGGACCAGGCCGACCGGCTGATGGCGGAGTGCCGCGACAAGAACATGATCGACAAGGACGAGTACCCGCGCACCGCGGAGCTGGAGCGCCGCTGCGTGGCCATGCTCGCCCAGCTGTGGCACGCGCCGAACCCGGAGTCCGCTGTGGGCTGTTCGACGACCGGTTCGAGCGAGGCGTGCATGCTCGCCGGAATGGCCCTGAAGCGGCGCTGGGCCCAGCGCAACGCGGACCGCTACCCCTCCAGGGACGCGCGCCCGAACCTGGTCATGGGCGTGAACGTGCAGGTCTGCTGGGAGAAGTTCTGCAACTTCTGGGAGGTCGAGGCACGCCAGGTACCCATGGAGGGCGACCGGTATCACCTGGACCCGCAGGCTGCCGCCGAACTGTGTGACGAGAACACGATCGGGGTCGTGGGCATCCTCGGGTCCACCTTCGACGGGTCCTACGAGCCGATCGCCGAGCTGTGCGCGGCTCTGGACGACCTTCAGGAGCGCACGGGACTGGACATCCCGGTGCACGTGGACGGCGCGTCCGGGGGGATGATCGCGCCCTTCCTCGACGAGGATCTGGTGTGGGACTTCCGGCTGCCGCGGGTGGCGTCGATCAACACCTCCGGGCACAAGTACGGGCTGGTCTACCCGGGCGTGGGCTGGGCGCTGTGGCGCGACACGGACGCGCTCCCCGAGGAACTCGTCTTCCGGGTCAACTACCTGGGCGGCGACATGCCGACCTTCGCGCTCAACTTCTCCCGGCCCGGGGCCCAGGTCGTCGCCCAGTACTACACGTTCCTGCGGCTCGGCCAGGACGGATACCGAGCGGTCCAGCAGGCCACCCGGACCGTGGCGGAGGGACTTGCCGAGCGGGTGGAGGCGCTCGGCGACTTCCGCCTCCTCACCCGGGGAAACCAGTTGCCGGTCTTCGCCTTCACCACCGCGCCGGATGTCCAGGAGTACGACGTCTTCGACGTCTCCCGGCGCCTGCGTGAGTCCGGCTGGCTGGTGCCCGCGTACACCTTCCCCGCCAACCGCGAGGACCTCTCCGTCCTGCGGATCGTGTGCCGCAACGGCTTCTCGACGGACCTCGCCGATCTGTTCCTGGAGGACCTCAGCCGCCTGCTGCCCGGGCTGCGGCGGCAGCCGCACCCGTTGACCCGGGACAAGCAGAAGGCCACCAGCTTCCACCACTGACGTCCGGCACCGGCCGTCCCCGCGCGGGGCGAGGACGGCCGGTGGTGTCATGGGACGGGGACACGGCGCACGGTGTTCGGGGTCAGCCCCAGGACGTGCCCTGTTCCACGGCCACCAGCTCGAAGGCCGTCTTGCCGTCCAGGGACTCCCGGATGATGTCGGCGTGGCCGGCGTGCCGGGCGGTCTCGCGGATCAGGTGGAGCAGTACCCAGCGTGTCGAGACCCGCTCGTCCGGCGGGAACCACGGTTCGTCCGGCAGCGGGAACGTGTCGTCGAGGCTCGGCGCCGAACGGATGAAGACCTCGGTCTCGTCCGCGACCTTCTGCCAGTACGCGAGCTGCGACTCGACCGTCTCGTCACCGATGAGGCGGAAGCACTCGTGCCAGTTGGCCTCCGTCCGCTTGACCGCCGGCTCCTCGCCCTTGGCCCGTGCGATCCAGCTCTGCTCGACCTCGGCGACATGCTTGAGCAGGCCCGAGAGCGACAGCTCACTGGCGCTCGGCCGGCTCGCCGCCTGTTCCTCGGTCAGACCGAGCAGGGCCCGGCGGACGCCGCCGCGCTGCTCCTCGAGGAAGGAGAGCAGCGCTCCGCGCTCGTCGCCCTGCGCCTCGGCGCGCACGTGAGTGACCATGACCGTCCGCCTTTCGTGGGTTCCGGCAGTTCGTCCCTGCCTGACACCCACGAAGCTACGGACCCTTGCGGTCAGTTTCTGTCCGCAAGGGCCGGGAGGAGCGGACGAAAATCAGAACGGGAAACCGCTGCGGCCGTGCTGGACCGAGATCCACTTCAGCGTGGTGAACGACTCCAGGGTCGTCTCGCCGTTCAGGCGGCCGATGCCCGAGTGCTTCTCGCCGCCGAACGGGACGAGCGGCTCGTCGTGGACGGTGCCGTCGTTCACATGGAACATGCCCGTGTCGATCTGCTTGGCGAAGTTGACGCCGCGCTCGATGTCGCCGGTGTGGACCGCGCCGCTGAGGCCGTACGGGGTGTCGTTGACCATGCGCACGGCCTCCTCCTCACCGTCGAACGGGATCAGGAAGGCGACCGGGCCGAAGATCTCCTGCTGGAGGAGGGCCGAGTCGGCGGGGACGTCCGTCAGGACGGACGGCTCGACGAGGTTGTCGGTGGTCGCGCCGTGCACCAGCGCGGTCGCGCCCTCGGCGATGGCCTGCTCGACCGCGCCCGAGAGGGCCTCCGCCTGGGAGGAGTTGATCACCGGGCCGATGACGGTCTGCGGGTCGCGCGGGTCGCCGACCTTGAGGGACTTCACCTTGGCGACGAACTTCTCGGTGAACTCCGCCTGCAGCGAGCGGTCCACCAGGACGCGGTTGGCGGCCATGCAGACCTGGCCCTGGTGCACGTACCGGCTGAAGACGGCCGCGTCGACGGCGTAGTCGACGTCCGCGTCGTCCAGGACCACGAGCGCGCTGTTGCCGCCGAGTTCGAGGACGGAGCGCTTGAACAGCGACGCACAGACGGTCGCGACGTGCCGGCCCACCTTGTCGGAACCGGTGAAGGAGATGACCTTCGGGATCGGGTGCTCGATGAAGGCGTCGCCTATCTCCGCTATGTCCGTGATCACGACGTTCAGCAGACCACCCGGGAGGCCCGCCTCCTCGAAGATCTTCGCGACCAGGGAGCCACCGACGATCGGTGTGTTCTGGTGCGGCTTGAGAACGACACCGTTGCCGAGCGCGAGCGCCGGGGCGACGGACTTGATCGACAGCAGGAACGGGAAGTTGAAGGGGCTGATCACACCGACGACGCCGACCGGCACGCGGTAGAGCCGGTTCTCCTTGCCGTCGATCGGCGACGGCAGGATCTTGCCCTCGGGACGCAGCGCCAGCTGGATCGACTCGCGCAGGAACTCCTTGGCGAGGTGCAGCTCGAAGGCGGCCTTCAGGCGCGTGCCGCCCAGCTCCGCGATGATCGCGTCGCTGATCTCGGTCTCGCGGCCCTCTATGAGCCTGAGCGCCTTCTCGAACACCGCGCGGCGGGTGTAGGGGTTGGTGGCGGCCCACTCCCGCTGGGCGGCCGCGGCGGCCCGGTAGGCCTCGTCCACCTCGCCGACCGTGGCGATCGTGATCGACGCCAGCTTCTCGCCGTCGTACGGGTCGAAGTCGATGATGTCCCAGGAGCCGGTGCCCGGACGCCACTCCCCGCCGATGTACTGCTGGGACAGATCGGTGAAGTAGGACGACATATGACCCCTCAATCCCTTGCAGTCGAAGCAGACACCCGTTCGCACGTGCGATCACGTCGTTCTTTGATCACGCGTCATCGTACTTGTGTTTAAAGGGAGTTGGGGGACGCCCCGGGATACTCCACGAGGACTCTCAGGAAAGCTGGAGCAGCCCCCGCAGCAGATCCCGGCTCTCGCCGGGTCCCGGGCTGTCCTGCTGCAGCTGCTTCATCGCGCCCTCGTACTGGGCGACGTCCTCGCGTTTGTCCAGGTACAGGGCGCTGGTGAGCTGCTCCAGATACACGACGTCCGACAGGTCGGACTCGGGGAAGCTCAGGATGGTGAACGAACCGCTCTCGCCGGAGTGCCCGCCGAAGCTGAACGGCATGACCTGAAGCCGTACGTTGGGGCGCTCCGAGATCTCGATCAGATGCTGGAGCTGGTCGCGCATCACCTGCCGGTTCCCGTACGGGCGCCGCAGGGCCGCCTCGTCGAGCACGACATGGAACTCCGGGGCGTTCTCCGCCACGAGGTACTTCTGCCGCTCCAGGCGCAGCGCCACCCGCCGGTCGATGTCCGCGGCGCTCGCACCCTTCATGCCCCGGGCGACGACCGCGTGCGCGTACGCCTCGGTCTGCAGCAGCCCGTGCACGAACTGGACCTCGTACGAGCGGATCAGGTGCGCCGCCCCCTCCAGCCCGACGTAGGTGGGGAACCAGCTGGGCAGGACGTCGGAGTAGCTGTGCCACCACCCGGCGACATTGGCCTCCTTCGCCAGGGAGAGCAGGGATGTGCGCTCGGCCTCGTCGGTGATCCCGTACAACGTCAGCAGATCCTCGACATCCCGTGTCTTGAAGCTCACCCGTCCCAACTCCATGCGGCTGATCTTCGACTCCGAGGCCCGGATCGAGTAGCCGGCTTGCTCCCTGGTGATGCCGCGCGCCTCCCGCAGGCGCCTGAGATGGGATCCCAGCAGAATGCGCCGCACCACCGACCCACTCGAGTCCCCAGCGCTCACGTTCGTCAGCCTCCCCAACCGTCCTTCCGACCGCGCAGTCTGCCACTAAAACACTTCGAGCAGTACTCGTACGGTTACAGAAATGGAAAGCAGTCAAAGCCGAGACACCGAGAGAGATCAGGAAGAGGCAAGCAAGCGGGAAGAAAGTGACAGAAGAAATAAGCAGAAAGCGGTACGGGGACGTCCAATTCTGGCGCGTGCACGTGCATCTGCCCTTGCATCTGCCTGGCTCATCCGAAACCATGGTCCCGCGCCACCGCTGCATTGCCACGACCGCGAACACCCGGGAGTGCCTCGCATGGGGACGAATGGATCGACCATGCTCGAGCCCTTACGGCAGGGACTTCCGCCGCTCGACCCCGCGGCCGTGTCCAGCGCCGCCTCCTGCGCCCTGCCGGCCCGTCTCGAAGCGGTCCGTGAGGCACGGCAGTTCACCCGCAGAACTCTCGGCCAGTGGGATGTCGCCGAACACCTCGACGACGTCTGCCTGGTGGTCTCCGAGCTCGTGACCAACGCCCTGCGGCATGCGCTGCCCTCGCCCGCCTCGCGCACGTGCGACCAGGAAGCGGCCGTGCGGCTGCATCTGATGCGCTGGACCTCCCGCCTGGTCTGCGCCGTGCGCGACCCCAGCCACGACAGCCCTGTCGCGGGTGACTCCGAGGACTTCTCGGCGGAGTCGGGCCGCGGGCTGTTCCTGGTCGACTCGTTCGCCGACAGCTGGGGCTGGCACCCGCTGGCGGGCACGCTGAGCGGGAAGGTGGTCTGGGCGCTGTTCCGGCTGCCGTCCGTGTCCGCGCGCGCGGAATGACACCGTACGGCTTTTTTTGGGTCACCGATCTACGCGTGTCGCAACCCGCGGTGCGTCAACGCACCGCGGGCCGCGGGTAGTCGGCGGCCGGCGGAGCCCGACCTTGACCCCGACCGCGTGGGTCAGGCGATCAGATGGTCGAACTCGCCGTCCTTGATGCCCAGGAGCATCGCCTCGATCTCCGCGCGGGTGTAGACCAGCGCGGGCCCGTCGGGGAAGCGGGAGTTGCGCACCGCCACTTCCCCGCCCGGAAGTCGGGCGAACTCCACGCATGACCCCTGCGAGTTGCTGTGCCGGCTCTTCTGCCAGGCCACATGATGCAGCTCGGTCGCAGCCATGCCGTTGTACACGTCGTCCACGTCGTACACGTCGTGGTCCACAGGTCGCTCCCCGGTCGTGCATTGGCTGGTGTGGCCATTGATGCAGTGGTCAACTGCTCCGGATCATAACTCCGTTCACATGCAGATGCTTGGGCAGATGCACGTGCACGCGGGGTGTTCCTGCGATTACAGCTTTTACAGTCCCTTGACTACAGCCTGACCGCCGACTGACTACAGCCGGTCAAGCGTCTGCCCCAGAGCTCGCACAACATGCGACCTCCAGCCCCCGTCCATGATCGTCCGCGCCCTCATCTGTGCCGGGTCGTCCGGGTCGAACCCTTCATGCACTAGGAAGAGACGCGTACCGCGGCCTTCCTGTTCCAACGTCCATGTGATGGTCCAGTCCGCGGGATTGGCGGGATCGGCGTCGGCCCACCGGACGCGCAGCATCCGCTCGGGCTCGAACGCGAGAACCTGCACGTCGACGGTGCCGGAGAAGTTGGTGTTCGGCCGGGGAACCGAGGTCATCGTGTAGCGGTGGCCGACCTCGAGCCGGAAGTTCTCGGAGCCGGGCATCTGCCACTGGGCGAGCAACTCGGGCTCGGTCAGGGTGCGCCAGACCTTGCCCGGCGGATGCGGCAGGAACTGGTCGACGCGGATCGTGGTGAGGTCGTCGTCGGGTGCGGTGCTCATGGCCGGTCATCGTCGGGCATGCGGTCGAGCAGCTCGCCGAGCCCGCGCAGTCGCTGCCGCCAGAACCGCTCGTACGGATGGAGCCAGTCCTGCACCTCGGCCAGCGGCGCCGCCTCGAGACGGTAGATGCGCTGCCGGCCGGAACGCTGCTCCGAGACGAGTCCGGCCTCCCGGAGCACCCTGAGGTGCTCCGAGAGGCTCGGGCGGCGCATGTCGAAACGGTCGGCCAGGGCCTGGACCGGCTGCGGCCCGTCCTCGCGCAGCAGGCGCAGTACCTCGCGGCGCGTGCCGTTGGCGAGCGCGGCGAAGACGCGGTCCTCGGCGGCGGTGTCCGCCCCGGCCCCGGTCGTGGTCATACCGGTTCTTCCTATCCGTGAGCCTCCGTCAGCAGCATCAGACCGTTGCCGTCGGGGTCCTGGAAGGACGCCATCCGGCCCCAGGGGAGGCCGTCCGGGCCCTGCACGGACACCCCCGCCTCGGCCAGCCGCGCGCAGTCGGCATCGACATCGGTCGTGACCAACATGATCCCCCGGGTCGAGCCGGGTTCGAAATCGCCCATCCCGGGGCCGGAGAGCGTGAAGACGGTCTGTGCGCCCTTGGGCGCGACCTGGAGCCACCGCCCCTGCGGCAGGTCCAGATCCGCGGTGACCTCGAAGCCGAGGACGTCCGTGTAGAAGCGCAGCGCACGGTCCTGGTCGGTGACGGGAAGGGTGACGAATGAGGCGTGTGTGACGGTCATGCGGCCACGATAGGTAGGAGATTCCCTACTCGTCAAGCGTAGGGAATCTCCTACGTGTATTGCGGAGCGTGCGCACCCGTGACGTGAAGACCCGAGGGGGGCGAGGGGTCGATTCGGCGAAGAAAGGCAGAGATCGCGAAGAACGAGAGGCGCCGAGAGGTCATCACGCGGTGCCCGGAGCGGCGAACCGAACCGGAGAACATCATCCGCGGCCCGGCGGGAACTGCGCAGGCAGCCGCACGACCCGCGTGCCACCCGTGCCCGCGACCGGGACAGCGTGGGCTGCCCGGCGCACGGTCACTTCCGTACCTTCGGCCTCTTGCGCGCCGGTCCGGGTGAGCAAGCGCACGCCGCTCGCCTCCCGGGCCTTCACAAGACCTCCTGGTAGCTTGCTGCGGCCGTCTCCATGACGACCTCATCGGCAACCTTGGGAGACTTCAGTGACAGCGACCCATGTCACACGTCCGCAGCCGCGCATCGCGGTGGCCGCCGCGGGTTTTGTGGCCGCGCTCGCACTGACGGGCTGCAGCAGCGACTCCGGGGGCAGCGACTCGGCGAACGGTGCGACCTCCACGCCGAACGCGTCCGCGTCCCCGGCGGACACCGGCAGCGCCGGTACGCCGGGCGCCAAGGCCGGCAAGCTGGAGGGCAGCTGGCTCGCCACGACCGGCGGCAAGGCGGTGGCACTGGTGATCACCGGCAAGCAGGCCGGGCTTTTCGCCACGGGCGGCACCGTGTGCAGCGGGACCGCGGGCGAGAAGGCGGGAACGCAGATGATCCACCTCACGTGCACGGACGGCAGCAAGAACCGCCGGACCGGGATGGTCGACTCCGTGAACTCCGCGAGTATGAAGGTGACCTGGGAGGGCGGCGTCGGGACGGAGACCTACGCCAAGGCCGAGGGCGGCAGCCTCCCGAGCGGACTGCCGACGGCGGGCCTGGGCTCCTGACCTCGCCCGGCAGCCCTGGGACCCTTCGCACGACGCACGCCCCGCCCTCGCGGTCCGTACGCTCCTCCGTTTCCTCTGAACGCCGCACGATGTCCGCACCCCGACAGGCCTCCTGCGGCGCCGGCAGCCGGCAGATCCCTCCTTCACGCATGGGACAAAGCCGGATGATCGTGACATCCGCGGCCATGGCGCCCGGGGCTTTACGGGGGCGCGCGACGCACCGCCGCGCACTTGCGTGATGATCCATGGACACCGTCACGAGCCAGAGGACCCTGATGCGCACGTTCCACGTCCCCCTCGCCCTCACCGCCCTCACCGCGGCCCTCGCCCTGACCGCCTGCGACAGTGCGAGCGGCGACGGCGGCAAAAACACCGCGGGCTGCCGGATCGCCGTCAAGGTCGGCCCCGGCAACGCGGCCACCAGCGCCGGCGACACCGGCAACGTCCCGGTCACCATCACCAACAACGACTCGGAGAAGTGCACCTTCGAGGGCTTCCCGGGTATCGAGCTCAAGGACGGCAAGTCCGCCTGGGACGTCGCGGAGGAGCAGGGCGCCAAGCCGGCCAAGGTGACGCTGCAGAAGGGTGAGGCGGCGACCTTCACCATCACGTACGTCCGCGGCGACGGCGGCTCGCTCAGCGCTCCGATGAGGACGGTGAAGATCACCGTGCCGGGCGCCGCCGATGCCGGGAGCTACCCGTGGTCGTACGGCGATGTGGCGCTCAAGAGCCCGAACACCCCGGACGCCTCCGTGAGCCCCGTCCAGGTCGCGGGGGACTGATCCCCTCGCTCAGGGGAGCCGGGGCCGCCCTGTGACCTGGGCCCGGTCGGCGGCCGCGGTCCCCTGCTCCCATCCGGCCACGTCACCGGCCCCGCGCAGCCGGGTGGATACCGTGGCGGGGAACATCTGCTCCATGCGGTCCGCGACGGCCACGTCCCGGGCCGCGAGCACCGGCAGCAGGTCGCCCTCGCTCTGCGCGACCTGCCCCTCGGCCACGGTCCGCAGGCGGTCGCCGATGCGGTGCGCGTACGCGGCCAGGAACGACTGCCGGAACGTCTTGGTGCGCTTCCGCCCGCCCTTGCGCTGCGCCGCCTCGGCCTTCGTCATCGCCGTGGTGGCCTGCACCAGCAGCGAGGTGTAGAGGAGCTCGACCGCCCCGAGGTCGGGTTCGAAGCCGATGACCGTGGAGAAGCCCAGGGCCTCGTGCCACACCGCGCGGCAGCGGTTCGCGGTCGCCACCGCGTCCAGGAGGACCGCCTTGGCCGTCTCGTACGGCGCGTCGACGCCGATCCGGCAGGCGCCGGGCGCGTCCCCGGTGTGCGTACGGGCGGCGAGCAGCGCCTCGTCGATGCTGTACCGCGCCATCAGCTCCTGCGCCTTGGCACTGAGCGCCTCCGCCTCCTCGGGATAGCCGGTCGCCTCGGCCTTGGCGAGCAGGGCGCGGATCCGGGTGAGCATGCGGGACTCCGGCTGCTGCGGTCCGGCCTGCTGCCGCGGCAGGTCGAGGGATTCGAGGGCCGGCAGCCGCAGGAGCAGGCGGTAGAGCTCGAGGACGGCGGTGGCGTACGAGAAGCGGTCGGCGGCCCGTGGACGTTCCGGGTCGAGGTCGTGGAGCTGGGCGGCCCAGCGGGGACCGGGGGCCGGCCGCTCGCCCGCCTCCTCGACGATCAGCGCGGACACCAGGTGCACATGGAGGTCGTCCAGTTCACGGCGCACGATGCGTACGACGTCGGCGGGCTGCCAGCCGCGACGCCAGGCCGCGGCGACGAACTGCTCACCTCGCCGGGCGAGTTCGACGTCGGCCGCGGGGTCGGCGGCGAGCAGCGAGGCGCCGGTGTCGAGCGCCGCGTCGGTGTCTTCGTAGAGGGCGGCCCGGAAGGCGCGGTCCACGGTGGTCGTCGTACTCACGCGTCCGATCGTGGCACGGACACGGGTGCAAGGTGTCAACTTCGGGTTGACAGTGCCTGAGTGTCAACTTACGGTTGACATATGACGGAGAAGCCCTACACAGCGAACCTGCGTCTCGACGACCTGATCGAAGCCATCAAGAAGGTCCACACCGACGCACTCGACCAGCTCCAGGACGCGGTGATCGCGGCGGAGCACCTCGGCGACGTGGCCGACCATCTGATCGGCCACTTCGTGGACCAGGCCCGGCGTTCGGGCGCGTCCTGGACCGACATCGGCAAGAGCATGGGCGTGACCCGGCAGGCGGCCCAGAAGCGCTTCGTACCCAAGGAGTCCGCGGACCTCGACCCCGGCCAGGGGTTCAGCCGCTACACCCCGCGCGCCCGCAATGTGGTGATGGCCGCGCACAACGCGGCGAAGGCCGCGGGCAACGCGGAGACCGTCCCCGACCACATCGTCCTCGGGCTGCTCACCGAGCCGGAGGCGCTCGCGGCCAAGGCGATCACCGCGCAGGGCGTCTCCCTGGACTCGGTGCGCGAGGCGGCGGCCGCGGCGCTCCCGCCCCGTCACGAGAACGCGCCGGAGCTCCTGCCCTACTCCCCCGCCGCGAAGAAGGCCCTCGAGCTCACCTTCCGCGAGGCGCTCCGCCTCGGCCACAACTACATCGGCACCGAGCACATCCTCCTCGCGCTCCTCGAGCAGGAGAACGGCGTGGGCCCGCTGAGCGGCCTCGGCGTCGGCAAGGCGGCGACCGAAGCGCATGTGGTGAAGGAGCTCGACAAGATCCGCAAGAAGCTCGAAGAGAACAGCTGAGCCCCTCGGACGGCTCCTCCCGGCCCGTTGTCAGACCCCCCTGCCAGACTCGCAGTATGACCGGGCGCTGGGCTCTCGCTCCGGCCGAGGACGGTGGCGTGGAGGTCGCCGCTCTCGGCCCGGACGGGCTGCTCGCCGGGCCCGTGGTCAGGGAGGAGGATCTCGGGGAGGCCGTCCGGGCACGGCCCGAGGTCACCCGGTGGGTGTGGCGGTCCACCGCCGACGTCCAGCCGCGTCTGCTCGCCACGGGGGTGCGGGTCGACCGGTGTTACGACGTCGAGGCCGCCGAGACCCTCCTCCTGGGCCACGAGGGACGCCTCGGCGAGCCCCGGTCCACCGCCGCCGCGCTGGCCCGGCTGCGCGGCGGCCCCGTACCGCCCGATCCCCCGTCGCGCTCGCCCGAGCCCGGCTCGCAGTCCTCCCTGTTCGAACCGAGACCCGTCCACGTTCCGCTCCGCGACCTCGTCGAGGTGTACGCGGACCAGCAGCGCCGGCACG
This sequence comes from Streptomyces sp. NPDC046900, assembly GCF_040644975.1. Taxonomy (NCBI): domain Bacteria; kingdom Bacillati; phylum Actinomycetota; class Actinomycetes; order Kitasatosporales; family Streptomycetaceae; genus Streptomyces; species Streptomyces sp. NPDC046900. Next base: position 107,547 of record NZ_JBEYXD010000023.1, read on the forward strand.
AGGCCACCGCGCACCCGGACCGGATGCGCCTGCTCACCGCCGCCGAGTCGGCCGGAATGCTGGTGGCCTCCGAGATGAACCGGTCGGGGCTGCCGTGGAGCGCGGACGTCCACCGCGACCTGCTGCACGAACTGCTCGGCGAGCGGTACGCGGGCGGCGGCGAACCCCGGCGGCTGGCCGAGCTGGCCGACGAGGTGTCGGCCGCCTTCGGCCGCCGTGTCAGACCCGACCTGCCCGCCGACGTCGTCAAGGCGTTCGCACAGGCCGGGATCAAGGTGCGCTCCACCCGCCGATGGGAGATCGAGTCCGTCGACCACCCCGCCGTGAAGCCCCTGCTGGAGTACAAGAAGCTGTACCGCATCTGGGTCGCCCACGGCTGGTCCTGGCTGCAGGACTGGGTACGCGACGGCCGCTTCCGGCCCGAGTACCTGCCGGGCGGCACGGTCACCGGCCGCTGGGTCACCAATGGCGGCGGGGCCCTGCAGATCCCCAAGGTCATCCGGCGTGCCGTCGTCGCCGACCCCGGCTGGCGACTGGTCGTCGCCGACGCCGCCCAGATGGAACCGCGCATCCTGGCCGCGATCTCGCGCGACCCGGCGTTCATGGAGGTCGCCGGTCGCGAGGCGGACCTCTACCAGTCGGTGTCGGACCGGGCGTTCTCCGGCGACCGGGGCCAGGCCAAGCTGGCCGTGCTCGGCGCGATCTACGGCCAGACGTCCGGCGACGGCCTGAAGAACCTGGCCGCGCTGCGCCGCCGCTTCCCCAGAGCCGTGGCGTACGTGGACGACGCGGCCCGTGCGGGCGAGGAAGGCCGGCTGGTGCGGACCTGGCTCGGGCGTACATCCCCGCCCGCCGCCGGGACGTCGGAGGACGCGACGGAGGAGGCGGGCATTCCGCAGGAGGACGGCCCGGTGGAGACGTCCGGGGAAGGACACCCGTGGATGCCCGGCTACGCCTCCACCAACTCCCGCGCCCGGGGCCGTTTCGCGCGCAACTTCGTCGTGCAGGGCAGCGCGGCCGACTGGGCCCTGCTGATGCTCGCCGCGCTGCGCCGCTCGTGTGCGGATCTCGCCGCCGAGCTGGTCTTCTTCCAGCACGACGAAGTGATCGTGCACTGTCCGGCACAGGAGGCGGACACGGTGGTCGCGGCGATCCAGGAGGCCTCGGACCTGGCGATGCGGCTGACGTTCGGCGAGACACCGGTGCGCATTCCGTTCACGACGGCCGTGGTCGAGTGCTACGCGGACGCCAAGTGACGGTGCGTACGCGGCCGTCGGGCGGGCACGAGACCCGCGCCGCACTCCTGACGCAGTCCCCGGCTCACCCCCGCGCCGGCAGCTCCCTCAGCTCACCGGCTACTGGGCTGTCCGTTCCTTCAGGGCCGAGAGGGCGGACTCCCACTGCCGACGGGCCTCCTCGATGTCGCCTTCCGCCCGGTGGAGCAGCCCCCGCTGGTGACGGGCGAGACCCTCGGTGTACCGGTCACCGCGACGGATGGCGAGGCACAGCAGTTCGCACCCCTGCGCGACCCGGCCGGCGTCGCCCCGGTCCGGCAGCACCCGCACCAGGCCGAGCCTGCGCCGCGCCGTCGGTGCCGAGTTCCTCGATGAGGCGTTCACGCAGGTCGAGGTGGACGGCCAGGGCCTCGGCGGGCGTCCGGTGCGGTGCAGCACGAGCATCAGCAGACGATGGAAGCCCTCCCGCAACGAGTGTTCGGCGACCAACGCGGCCAACTCCGGTCCGAGTCCGTCCAGTCGGGAGCCTCCGTGGTGCAGTTCGGCGTCGTACCGCCACTCCAGGACAAGCAGCCGCGTCTCCTCCAGTCGCTGCACAAGAGCGCGCCCGCCGGTCTCCAAGGGCAGACCGCTGAGCGGAGCTCCGCGCCACAGCGCGAGCGCGGCGAACGCCGCATTCATGACCGGTCGTTGGCCGGATGCGCGAAGGGTGCGCGAATCAGCCGTCCAGTACATTCACGGCCCCGCCGTCCGACCGCGCCATGGACCGGGCACCCCGTCGTCCGACCGCGCCGTGGGCTAGATGACCGGCGGTCGGCCGAGCCTGGTGAGTCGCCACACCGTATGCCACCGCATGGGCCGCCGCTCACCGGGCGAGGTCCGCAGCCCCTCGACGAACCCGCCGAACCAGGCCTTCAGCCCGCCGACCGATCGCGTCCGCAGGAGGGTGACGGCGATCCACACGCCCAGGTGGACGGGGATGAGCGGAAGGGGCAGCCTGCGCCGTACGAGCCACACGCGGTTGCGCGCCGTCACCCGGTAGTAGATGGCGTGCCGGGCGGGTGAGGTCCTCGGGTGCCGGAGCAGCAACTGCGGTGCGTAGAGCACGGTCCAGCCGGAGTCGAGGGCCCGCCACGCGAGATCCGTCTCCTCGTGGGCGAAGAAGAACTCCGCGGGCCAGTCGCCGGTCTCGGCGAGCATCGCCATGGACAGCGCGTGCGCGCCGCCGAGGAAGGCGGTCACCGGTCCACCGCGCAACGGATCGGCCGCACCGACCCTTGGCACGTGGCGCTGCTGGGTCTCGCCGTGCTCGTCGGCGATACGGAATCCGACGATGCCGAGCCCCGGATCGGCGGCGTACAGATCCCGCACCCGCCGCAGCACGTCGGCGTCGATCAGCAGCCCGTCGTCGTCGAGTTCCACCACGACGTCGACGTCCCCGTACTCTCGCAGCCGGGCGAGGGCCACATTGCGGCCGCCCGGGCAGCCGAGGTTCTCCTCCTCCTCGACGCACGTCACCTCCCCCGGCAGTCCGAGACGCTCGGCGAACTCGGGCAGGGGGCAGCCGTTCCCGACGACGACGATGCGGGAGGGGGCGAGGTCCTGCTTGGCGACCGAGGTGAGGAGGGCGTCGATCTCGGCGGGCCGGTTCCCCATGGTCACGACGGCGACAGCGATACGGAGGCCGGGCTCCTGCTCCGCCTGCGACACGACACCCACCCCATCCCGGCCGACGACAGTGACGCGATGCTAACCGTTCACTAAGAGGACGCCTGAGGGTCTCTGGTTCTCAGTGCTCTGGATGATTTACCGACTGGTTGCCCCGACGTGCCACCCACGCCCACCACCGGTCCCAACACCACCCGGCAGCACCCCCACACCACCCACCAGGCCCCGTCACGCGCACCCCTGAGCCCCCGCTTCCTCCCCCGGCCGGCCGTCCCGGACCGGGTAACCTGGCCACGACCGCGCGCAATGCACAGAAACACGAGAAAGGGGGCGGAGGATCGGGGCCGGAAAGGCGCCGTGATTCCCACCGCCGATGCCGTCCATCCCGCGGGTTGGTTCGCCCAAGGAAATCTCCAGCCCGAGCAACCCTCATGTGAAGGAACTCGCCGCCCTCCGTCGCCGACGGAACAGGCAGAGCTCCGGAGTGACCCTCGTCGAGGGCTATGAGGAACTGGATCTCGCCCTGCGGGCCGGCGTCCGTCCCCGCGAGCTGTACTACTGCCCGGCACTGACCGGCGGATCCGACCCGCGGAACGTCCTTGCTCGCGCGGCCGAACGCGGGGCCGCCCTGTTCAGCCTGAGCCGGCAGGCCTTCGACAAGGCCGCCTACCGGGAGGGCCCGGACGGCTGGCTCGCCGTCGTCCCGGACATCGAGACCGACCTCTCCCGCATCGCGGTCGACGAACGGGCCCTGTTCCTCATCTGCGAGAGCGTCGAGAAGCCCGGCAACCTGGGCTCGATGCTGCGCACCGCGGACGCGGCGGGAGTGACCGCCGTCATCTCCGCCAACCCCGTGACCGACTGGGGCAATCCCAATGTGATCCGGGCCAGCAAGGGCACGGTGTTCGCCGTCCCGATCGCCTCGGCCGACTCCGAGGAGGTCGTGCACTGGCTGGCCGAGCACTCGGTGAACGTCGTCGCGACGACGCCGGACACCGACGTCCTGATGGCGGACGTCGACATGACCGGGCCCACGGCGATCCTGATGGGCAGCGAGAAGTACGGACTGTCGGACCAGTGGCTCGCCGGCCGTCACACCAAGGCCAAGATCCCGATGTTCGGTCAGGTGGACTCGCTCAACGTGGCGGTGTCGGCAGCCCTCTTCACCTACGAGGCCGTGCGACAGCGCATGGCGACCGGGCAGCGCTGAGAACCGCTCGTCTTGAGTCCTGTTCCGTGCGGCGTCACCCCAGCCAGTCCGTATAGCGGATGCTGCCGATGCGCGCATCGGCAGGAGCGATGATCGCTTCCGTCGGGACGGCTGCGAACAGACCCGCGGACTCGTCGGTGACGACGCTGCGACGGTCGTCCCGCACTCGCAAGGTCAGTCGACCGAGCTCGTCGAGGGGAAAGACATCGGGGCCCGCGACGCTGATCGTGCCGTTCAGCGGCGGCCCGGTGGCGACATCGGCGAGCGTGTCGACGGCCTCCGCCACCGCGACCGGTTGCAGCCGGGTGGTGGGCAGGCGGACGGTGCTGCCGTCGCTGGTCCACCCCAGGATCTTGTCGATGAACTCCATGAACTGGGTGGCGCGCACGATCGAGTACGGAATGGGGCCTTCCACCACAAGGGCCTCCTGAAGGACCTTGGCCCTGTAGTACGCGACGTCGGGGACACGGTCGATGCCGACGATCGACAGCAGGACGATGTGCCCGATGCCTGCCCGCTCGGCGGCTTGCAGGAGATTTTCCGTGGTGACGCGGAAGAACGCGGACGCCGTCCCGTCGAAGCCGGGCGCGTCAATGGTGTCCACGACGACGTCGGCCGACCCGAGCGCCTCCTGCAGTCCTTCTCCCGACTGGAGGTCGAGTCCGCTGGACCTGCCGTGCGCGGCGACCTCGTGGTCGGCGGCTCTCAGCCTGTCCACGAGCCGGGACCCCACGAAACCAGTGCCACCGATGACCACGATCTTCATGAAGTGGCTCCTTCGCCACGCGAGGGACACCAACGCGTGAGGGGAGTCGGCATCAGCCGGAACGGGGCGCGCGCAGATGCCGTCGGCCGGCCAGCTCCTCCTCGTCCACGAGCGTGAGCATGGGCTGGCCCGGCACCATCATCATCACGACCACGAAGCGGCTCCAGATGTCCTGGCGATTGTTGCCGTCCTGGTAGTGGATCACGTCGCCACCAGGCTCCCAGAACGCCTCTCCCGCGCGAATGACGCGCTCGGGCTCACCCTCCAGTTCGAAAAGCATCTCCCCCTCCACCATGTAGCCGAACACCGGCCCCGAATGCCGGTGTGGAGGGGTTCCGGGATCACCCGGCGGGAACTGCACGAGCGCGGTCATCACCTGGGGCTGCTCCGGGACGGACGGCGGCTGGATGTCCAACAGGGACGTGAGCGCCGTCTTCCAGGCGGGCGCCCCGGGTGTGATCTCCGCACCGGTGGATCGGGATTCTGGGGCGGGCATGAGCTACTACCCCCGTTCTTCGCCGGATTTGCCCCGCAGGATTCAGAGATCGGTGGCATGGCACCCGGACCCGCCGACCCACCTCTCTCAGGCGTACCGACGGTCCCGCGAGGCTGTAACCCTCTCAGCCTGACTCAGGCGCGCATCCACCGCCACCGCGACCACCGGAACCCCACCCCGGCCGAAAACAGCCCAGAAATACCGAGCCGGGTTCCGGGTGGAGGCGCTTTCGAGGTTCGCCCCTCCGCGAGAATTCCGTGTCGAGCCCTCGACTGGACGCAGCGACCCTCCGCTTTTCAGGCGATCTCCGGCCCCGTCCGGTTCGAGCACCGGCGCGGAGGGGAAAACAGCGCACGTCCGTTGTCTGCGGACGTTGATGTCACGTCATTACTCCGTCCGAGACCGGTTCTGGTGTTGAAGCACAGGCTGTCGCCTCACCAGCCAGCCCGCCTCTCGTGCGGACAGCGCACGACCCCGGCGTGATGCCGCGACGCATGATGTGCCGACGGCCCACTACGACACGAAGAGCTCCCCCTCACACATTGCGTTTACGAATTGACCACCGTATACCGTGATGCTCGCTCGTCACGCAGTAAGCAATCGCCGCCAGAAAAGGAAACAATCATGCGCGTTTCAAGATGGTGCCTCATGGCCGCTTCGGTCCTCGCACTGACGGATATCGGATGCCACGCCTCCATGTCCTCAGTGTCCCAGCCCAAGAGCGATAAAGAATCGGGCAGCTACGATGTAATCCATCTGCACGGCGAGATGCAGAAGAACAAGAGGCTCAGCAATGGGGATCACACAACCGGAGTAGGCAATCAGGTCCTGATCACCGAGAACCTCATGCGCGACGGACACAAGTCCGGCTTCTCCGCAGTTATGTGCACCCAGGTCGGTGGCCCCTTGAATCCCACCCAGGCGAATCCGGCCACTCAGCTGTGTTCGGGCGTTTACAACCTCGATAAGGGGCAGATTACCTGGCAAAACACACTCTCCGTTTCGCGCCAGGGCACTCCACCGCCATGGAAAACGGCCATCACCGGCGGCACGGGGGAGTACACAAATGCCCGCGGCTATATTCTTGTCAACGGGGAGAAGAGCGACTACACGGTTTATCTCGTCCGAGCGTCCTCCTCGTGAAAGCGCGGGGCCCAAGCCGTGCCCGGAGCGGAACGCGGCGGCCTGGTGCTCACCCGTCCCAAGACCAAGAGGGGCCGGCGCCCTGCCCGTCGACGACCGTCGCCTGTACGACGGCAGTCGCCACACGGCCGGCACGATCCGTAACAGTCCCACCCGCCCAAGGGCGCGACACGACGCATGGGGGACGCCTTCATGCCTCGTCCGGAACCCACGGCTGAGACCAGAACCGAGACCAGGGACAGCCTCATGACACGGGCCCGCCCCGCCGTCGGGTCCGCTGAACGAAAAACCCCAGCTCAGAATCACTCTGAGCTGACTCTATGAGGGCCGGGCCCCCCTTCCTGCACAGCCCGGTGGATTCTGGTTCCGGGTCCCATACGTGCTCGGAAAGGAGGCCCTCAAT
>NZ_JBEYXD010000024.1:0-26179 GCF_040644975.1 Streptomyces sp. NPDC046900
ATCGTCGAACCGGAGTCCCTGGAGCGCTCCCTGGGCAAGATCCGGCGCATCGTGGACCTCCGCCCGCGCCCGTGACCGGCCGGCACCCCCGCGGCTCGGCCGAGGGGGTGCCGCCACGGCTTCGTCGCGGTGGTGGCGCGACACGCGGTGTGCCGAGGACCGCGGATCACCGCGAGACGCGGCGGACCCCGGACAGGTCACGGACCGTCACGCCGTTGCGGTCGGCGACCGAACGGCCCAGCGCATGGTGCGGCCACAGTCCCCCCGCCACCCATCGGCTGCGCTCGCCCCACGCTCGGGCCGCGGGATGGGTGGCCTTGTAGAAGTTGACGGCGAACCCGCCGGAGTGGATCCGCAGCAGAGTGAAGCCACCGGGGTACTCCTTGACGGCGCTGACCTCCTGCAGCACCACGTGCGGGGCCTGCTGCAGGACGGTCCGCTTGTTGCGGTGGGTGTGGCCCGCGTGATGGAGGAAGACGCCGGGTGCGGCGGCGTAGGCCTCCAGGATCGAGCGCGCCTGGGCACGGTTCAGGCGCTGCCCGGGTGTCACGGGGAAGACGGAGCCCCGGACGGTCAGCGGATGGTGGCCGAAGACCACCGTGGGCTGGTCCTTGTGCTCCTTCAGCCGGCTCCGGAACCAGGAGAGCTGCTCGGCTCCGAGCCCGCCCGCGTCGCCCCCGTTGCCGTGCTTCTCGTAGGTGTCGAGGCCGACGATCCGCAGTCCACCGACGTCACGTGTGAAGTAGCCGGGTCCGCCGTCACCGGGGAACCCCTCGCGGAAGCTGTCCTCGCCGTCGGCCGGGCAGGAGCGGCAGTCGTTCCGGCAGGCGCCGGGGCCGGGCCGGTCGTGGTTGCCCCGCACGACGAAGTAGTCCCGGTCGTGCGTGCCGAAGCCGTCAAGGATGCGTCTGGCCTCGGTCAGGTCCCGCGGTGCCCCGCCGGCCGAGATGTCCCCGGCGGCCAGCAGCAGGTCCGCCCCGCGCAGGCGTGCCTCCGCGACCATCGCCCGGCTCATGATCTCCGGATACGGCGCGAGCCCCGGCTCCTGCGAGACTCCGCGCATCAGGGGTATGCCGCCCACCAGTCCGGCCGTGGTCTCGCCGAGGTGCAGGTCGTTGCAGAGCGCGATGGTCAGCAGATGCCGTCCGGGCGGGGGCTGGGGCGTGGTGAAGGAGTAGGGGCCTCCGCGCGAGCCGCGACCGTGCGGGCCGGTGCCCACCGCGTTGCCGCGCACGAGGTGCAGCGGTGTGGGACGGGCGGCCACACCCCGGGAACGGGCCTGGTAGTAGTACGTCTGACCCGGTTCCAGGCCGGTGAGTTCCACTTGGTGGTGCGCGGTGGGCCGGTCCTCCCCCGCAACGCGGTTCAGGCGGCCCGGACAGGTGCCGTAGACGACCTCTCCCTCGGTGGCCGCCGGGAGCATCCGGCCCAGTCCGTCATCGGTGCCCGGCACTCCGGTGTACCAGGTGATGACGGCGCGGTCCTCGGTCAGGGTCACAAGTTCCAGATGGACGGCCGCTACCGCGTCGGCGTGGCGGGGGACGCCGGATGACGGCCGGGAGGCCGCCCGCAGCAGGGCGGGGGCGAGCAGGGCGCCGGAGCGCAGCACCTCGTGCGGGGCGGGCAGGGCCGCCAGGGCCGAGAGAGCGGGGGAGAAGCAGCAGCGCATGCCGGCTGCTTCCCCGGGCGCGGTGAACGGCGTCGGTGGAGTCGACGGCGACGTCCGGTCGGGAACGCGACATCTCGGCGCGGCGGCCGCAGCGCGGTGGCCGGACCACCGGCCCGGATCCCACGGATGCGCGCCGGCGCCCCGCTTCACCCCGTGTCGCCGAACCGGGTCCGCAGGTCCCGCTTGAGGATCTTCCCGCTCGCGTTGCGGGGCAGCTCGTCCACGAACACCACCCGCTTCGGCGCCTTGAACGGGGCGAGCGTCTCGCGGGCGTGCGCGATCAGCTCCTCCTCGGTGACCCGGCCGCGAGGGACCACGACGGCTGTGACGGCCTCGATCCACCGCTCGTCCGGCAGGCCGACGACCGCCGCCTCGGCGACCTGGGGATGGGTGTACAGCGCGTCCTCGACCTGCCGTGAAGCGACCAGCACACCACCGGAGTTGATGACGTCCTTGAGCCGGTCGACGATGGTGAAGTAGCCCTCGGAGTCCCGTACGCCGAGGTCCCCGGAGTGGAACCAGCCGTCTCGGAAGGCCTCCTCGGTCTCCTCCGGCTTGTCCCAGTATCCCTCGCACAACTGCGGTGACCGGTAGACGATTTCGCCTCGTTCACCGTCCGGCACGTCCTTGCCGGAGCCGTCGACGAGCTTCGCCTCCACGAACAATACCGGGCGCCCGCAGGAGTCCATGCGCCCTTTGTGCTCATGGGGTCCGAGCACCATGGACAGCGGGCCGATCTCGCTCTGGCCGAAGCAGTTGTAGAAGGCGAGCTTCGGCAGTCGCTCCTTGAGGCGTTCCAGGACGGGCACCGGCATGATCGAGGCGCCGTAGTAGGCCTTCCGCAGCCCGCTCAGGCCGCGTGTGCCGAAATCGGGGCGGCCCGCGAGGCCGATCCATACGGTGGGCGGCGCGAACAGGCTGTCGGCCCGGCCCTCCTCGATCAGGTCGAAGAGCCGGTCGCCGTCGGGCGCGTCCAGGATCACGTTCTGCGCCCCCACGGCCAGGTAGGGCAGCAGGAAGACGTGCATCTGCGCCGAGTGGTAGAGCGGCAGCGCGTGCACGGGCAGGTCGCCCGCGCTCAGGTCGAGTGCGGTGATCGCGCTCAGATACTCGTGCACCAGCGCCCGGTGCGTCATCATCGCGCCCTTGGGGAGTGCGGTCGTACCGGACGTGTAGAGCAGTTGCACCAGGTCCTCGCCGCGCGGCTCCACGCCGTCGTACGGCTCGGTCGTGGCGAGCCGCGCGAGCAGCGAGTCGTCCGCGTCGCGCAGCGGCAGCACCCGTACACCCTGCGGGAGGTGGCCGGCGAGACCCGGGTCCGCGAGCACCAGCCCGCAGCCGGACTGGCCGACGATGTACGCCAGGTCGTCGCCGGTCAGGTTCTGGTTCACCGGCACGTGCACCAGCCCGGCGCGCGCGCAGGCCAGGAAGGCGATCAGATACGCGTCGGAGTTGTGGCCCAGTGCGCCCACGCGGTCCCCGCGCTCGAGTCCCGCCTCCACGAGGACGCGGGCGGCGCGTGAGACGGCGTCGTCCAGTTCGGCGTAGGTCCACGACCGGTCCCCGTAGTGGATCGCCACGCGTTCCGGGGTGCGCCCGGCACTTCGCCGCAGTGTGCCGTCGACTGTGACGCTTCGTCCTGCCGTCATGAACCGCCCCTTCGTCCGCCTCCGCCTGCCGCGATCCTCGTCGCGTCCCGCGAGGGCGGTCAAGGTCCGGACGTCTTCTGCGGCGGGGGCCGGTCTCACATCTGGCGGGTGCGGCCTTCCCAGTACGGTTCACGCAGCCGGCGCTTGTACAGCTTGCCGTTCGGGTCACGGGGCATCGCCGCGATGAAGTCCACACTCCTGGGCCGTTTGTAGCCGGCGAGCAGCCGGGCGCAGTGGTCGAGGATGTCGGCGCCGAGCGCCGGTCCCGGCTCGTGGCCGGGGGCCGGTTCGACGACCGCCTTCACCTCCTCGCCCCAGTCGTCGTGCGGGATCCCGAAGGCGGCGGCGTCGGCCACGGAGGGGTGGGTGAGCAGGGCGGCCTCGATCTCCGCGGGATAGATGTTGACCCCGCCCGAGATGATCAGGTCGATCTTGCGGTCGCGCAGGAAGAGATAGCCGTCCTCGTCGAGGTAGCCGAGGTCGCCCACCGTGAAGAAGTCGCCGATACGGCTCTTGCGGGTCTTGGCCTCGTCCTTGTGGTACGTGAATCCGCCGGTGGTCATCTTCATGTAGACGGTGCCGAGTTCGCCGGGCGCCAGCCTGTTGGCGTCGTCGTCGAAGACCGCGAGTTCGCTGATGGGCCAGGCCTTGCCGACCGTGCCGGGCTTCTTCAGCCAGTCCTCGGCGGTCACGAACGCACCACCGCCCTCACTGGCCGCGTAGTACTCCTCCACGCTGTCGCCCCACCACTCGATCATGGCCCGCTTCACATGGTCGGGGCAGGGGGCGGCGCCATGGACGGCGTGCCGCATGGAGGAGACGTCGTAGCGCGCCCGCACCTCCTCGGGGAGCGCGAGCAGACGGTGGAACTGGGTCGGGACCATGTGGGTGTGTGTGCACCGGTGGATGTCGATCACGCGGAGCATCTCCTCGGGCGTCCACTTGTCCATCACGACCAGCCGGTGCCCGATGTGCAGGGACGCGCCCGCGAACTGGAGCACCGCCGTGTGGTACAGCGGCGAACAGACCAGGTGGACGTTGTCGTCGTACGGCTTGATGCCGAAGATGCCGAGGAAGCCGCCGAGATACACCTCCTCCGGCGGTTTACCGGGCAGCGGCCGGCGAATGCCGCGCGGGCGGCCCGTGGTGCCCGAGGTGTAGTTCATGACCCAGCCGAGGGTGCGCCCGCCCGGCGCCGACTCCGGCTGTCCGTCGAGGAGTTCGGCGTACGGCCGGAACCCGTCGACCGTTCCGACGGCGTACCGTCCGGCGGCCGGCAGCTTCGCCTCGTCCGCGGCGCCCTTGGCCGCGTCCGCGAACCTCTCGTGCGCGATGAGCACCTTGGCGCCGGAGTCGGCGACGATCCAGGCGATCTCGGGACCCACGAGGTGGTGGTTGACGGGGACGAGGTAGAGGCCGGCCTGGGTGGCGGCGAGGTAGGCGGTCAGGAACTCGGCGCCGTTGGGCAGCACGACGGCGAAGGAGTCCCCGCGTTCGAGCCCCGCGGCCCGCAGTCCGTGGACCAGCCGGTTGGCCGCCCCCAGCAGCCGTCCGGCGGTCCACTCCTCCCCGTCGGGTGCGACGAGCACGGTGCGCTCGGGGTCTGCCGCTGCCTGGCCCCAGAAACCGTTGGCGTCCTGGTTCACTGCTGGCTCCTTCCGGCGATCCGGTTGATGCGGTCGACGGCGCGCTCGAAGCCGCGGGTGAGGTCGTCGACGACGGCCTGGACACTGCGTTCGCTGTTCATACGGCCGACGATCTGGCCGACGGGCGTGCCGAGCAGCGGCTCCACCTCGTACTTCTGGATGCGGGTGACGGCGTCGGCGACGAGCAGCCCCTGAAGGGGCATCGGAAGCGCGCCGGGTCCACTGGGGTCGTCCCACGCGTCGGTCCATTCGGTCCGCAACTGCCGGGCCGGTTTGCCGGTCAGCGCCCGGGAGCGGACGGTGTCGCCCGAACCGGCGGCGAGCAGCTTGCGCACGAGCGCGGGCGAGGGAAGTTCGGCCTCCGTGGTGGTCAGCCAGATCGAGCCGAGCCAGACTCCCTGGGCCCCGAGCGCGAGGGCCGCTGCCATCTGCTGCCCGCTGCCGATGCCTCCGGCGGCCAGTACGGGCAACGGGTCGACGGCGTCGACGACTTCGGGGGTGAGCACCATGGAGGCGATCTCTCCGGTGTGGCCGCCGGCCTCGTACCCCTGGGCGACGACGATGTCGATTCCCGCCTCCTTGTGCTTGCGCGCGTGCCGGGCGCTGCCGGCCAGCGCGGCGACGAGCACACCCTGGTCGTGGGCGCGTGCCACGACGTCGGCGGGCGGGGAGCCGAGCGCGTTGGCGAGCAGTTTGATCGGATAGTCGAAGGCGACGTCGAGCTGGGAGCGGGCGACCTGCTCCATCCAGCCGGTGATCCGCCACCCGGACGCCTCGCCGTCGGCGAGTTCGGGCACCCCGTACTTGGCGAGGGTGTCCCTGACGAACTGCCGGTGCCCTTCCGGGATCATCGCCTCGACGTCGGCCTCGGTGACACCCTCCACTTTCCTCGCGGGCATGACGACGTCCAGCCCGTAGGGCCTGCCGTCGACGTGTGCCTCGAGCCAGTCGAGGTCGCGCTTGAGGTCTTCGGGGGCGGTGTAGCGGACCGCGCCGAGCACGCCGAAGCCGCCGGCCCGGCTGATGGCCGCGGCGACGGCGGGAAACGGTGTGAAGCCGAAGAGGGCGTGCTCGACTCCCAGTCGCTTGCTCAGCTCCGTCTGCATGGGCGCAGGATGCCGCAGCGACCGGGAGGAGGGAAGACCTTTTCTGATGCTCCGTCAGACAGTGTCCTCGAGCACTGCCATCGCCGCGTTGTGCCCCGGCACCCCGCTCACCCCGCCGCCGCGCACCGCGCCCGCTCCGCACAGCAGAACGTTCGCGTGCGGCGTCTCCACCCCCCACCGGCCGGTGGCCTCCTGCGCGTACGGCCAGGCCAGCTCGCGGTGGAAGATGTTGCCGCCGGGCAGCCGCAGGTCGCGCTCCAGGTCCAGCGGGGTCTTCGCCTCGATGCAGGGGCGGCCGTCCGCGTCCTTGGCCAGACACCCCTCGATGGGCTCGGCGAGGTGGGCGTCCAGCTGCGCCAGCGTCGACTTCAGCAACTCGTCCCGTACACCGTCGTTGTCGCTCTCGAAGAGACGGGCGGGCGTGTGGAGGCCGAAGAGGGTCAGAGTCTGGTAGCCGCGTTCGACGAGTTCCGGGCCGAGGATGGTCGGGTCGGTCAGCGAGTGGCAGTAGATCTCCGAGGGCGGCGCGCTCGGCAGCCTGCCCGCGACCGCCTGGGCGTGGGCGGTGGCCAGCTGCTCGTACCCCTCGGCGATGTGGAAGGTCCCGGCGAAGGCCTCACGGGGGTCGACGGCGGCGTCCCGCAGCGCGGGCAGCCGGGTCAGCAGCATGTTCACCTTGAGCTGGGTGCCCTCGGCCGGGGCGGCCGGGGTGTCGCCGGTGAGCCTGGCCAGCTCCTGCGGCGACGCGTTCACCAGGACGTGCCGGGCGGCGACGGTGCCCTCCCCGTCCTCGGTCCGGTACGTGACCTCGGCGGAGCGTCCGTCGGTCTCGATCCCCACCACCTCGCGCCCTGTGGCGATCACCGCGCCGGCGGCGCGCGCGGCCTGGGCCAGCGCATCGGTGAACGCTCCCATGCCGCCCACCGGGACGTCCCAGGCGCCCGTGCCGCCGCCGATGACGTGGTAGAGGAAGCAGCGGTTCTGTCGCAGGGAGGCGTCGTGGGCGTCGGCGAAGGTCCCGATCAGGGCGTCGGTGAGGACGACACCCCGGACCAGGTCGTCCTGGAAGCGGGCCTCGACGGCGGCACCGATGGGCTCCTCGAACAGCGCGCGCCATGCCTCCTCGTCGTCGACGCGGCGGCGCAGTTCGTCCCGCGTGGGCAGGGGGTCGGTGAGCGTGGGGAACACCCGCTCGGCGACGCGTCCGGTCATCCCGTAGAAGCTCTGCCATGCCTCGTACTCGCGATGGGAGCCGGTGAGCCGGGCGAACGCCTCCCGGGTCCGCCGCTCGCCGCCCCCGACGAGCAGCCCGGTGGGCCGCCCTTCGCGCTCGACGGGCGTGTACGAGGACACCGTGCGCCCCCTGACCCTGAAGTCGAGCTCCAGGTCCCGCACGATCTTCCGGGGCAGCAGGCTGACCAGGTACGAGTACCGCGACAGCCGCGCGTCCACCCCGGTGAACGGCCGTGTGGACACGGCGGCGCCCCCGGTGTGGTCCAGTCGCTCCAGGACCAGCACGGACCGCCCGGCCCGGGCCAGGTAGGCGGCGGCCACCAGTCCGTTGTGTCCGCCGCCGACGACGACGACGTCATATCCCTCGTGTGCAGGCATGCTTCTTCGTAGCACGCCATGATCCGGATCGGCCAGTGACGGGCCGCACCGCGTACCCACCCTGGCCCGGCCAGGCGTCCCCCGTCGCCTGCGATCGCGTCCGTCCGCGCCCCGCCCTCCCCCGGCCGGTCCGCTGCAGCGAGCTGTCAGCCGACTTTGTACGGCGCGGGACGGGCCTCCGGGCCGAGTCTGGCCATCGCGCGCAGGATGTGTTTGGGCGGCAGTTGCCAGCGCAGACGTGCGGGAACGCAGCGGAGCAGGGTGCCGGTGACCCGCAGGCGCCAGGTCACCGTCCTGGGCGCGGGGGCCCGTCTCCCGTACAGCTCGTGGGCGTACGGGGGCAGCGCGCCGTACGCCAGGTCGGCCACGCGCCGCCACACCAGGGTGCGCGCCGGGAGGAGCAGCGGATGGACGGGCGGGCGGCGCAGGAAGTCGTCCACCTCCCGGGCCTCGGGACCGGCGGCGAGCTCGGGCAGCACCTTCTCGAAATAGGCAGCCAACTGGGCTTGGTCTGAAGGCACTTGCTCCTGATCTAGCCCCACGAGGCCCGCCGCCGCCCGGTTTTCGCGGATGTACCGGTCGGCCTGGGAGTCGGTGAGCCGGAAGCCCGAGCGGCGCAGGACGTGGAGATAGGAGTCGATCTCGGCGCAGTGCACCCACAGCAACAGCTCCGGCCGGTCCACGCCGTACCGCTCGCCGGTGCGCGGATCGGTGGCGCCCAGCAGGCCGTGGATGCGGCGCACCCGTGCGGCCGCCCGCTCCGCGGCCTCGGTGGTGCCGTACGTCGTCGTGCCGACGAAGTTGGCGGTCCGCATCAGCCGGCCCCAGGCGTCGCGCCGGAAGTCGGAGTTCTGCACGACGCCGCGCACGGTCGGCGGATGCAGGGCCTGCAGGTAGAGCGCACGGATGCCGGCGACCCACATCATGGGGTCACCGTGCATCTGCCAGGTCACCGAGGAGGGCCCGAAGAACCCCGGATCCGCGTCCACCCCGTCAGTGTGGCCTTGCCCGGTACGCCCCATCAACCGTCCGCGGGCACCCCGGGCGGCAGGTTGAACGGGGTGACCACCTGGATCGGCGACGGCAGATGGGGACCTTCCTCGGGGAGCGCCCCGTGCGCCCGCATGACCGTCTGGCAGGCGCGGCGCATGTCCTGGCGCAGGTCGTGGTGGAGCACGGCGGAGATACGGCGTTCGCCCAGCAGCCGGGTGTTGTCGCGGTCGAGATCGTGTGCGATGAAGACGGCCAGGTCGCGGCCGAGCGCCGCGAAGGCGTCCACGGTCGCGGCGTTGCCGCCGCCGACGGAGTAGACGGCGTTGATCTCCGGGTCCCGCTCCAGGGCGGCCAGCACGAGATCCCGCTGAGTGGCGTCCAGACCGTCACTGTCGGTGACCTCGACGACCGTGCGCTCGGGGCAGGTCATCCGGAGCGCGCCGCGAAATCCCATCTCGCGTTCCTCCTCGCCGCGGAAGAAGCCGCGGCTGATGGTGACGAGCACATGGCCGGGGCGGTCGCCCAGCCACTGGTCGAGGAGGTAGGCGGCCGTGGCCCCGGCGGCACGGTTGTCGATGCCGATGTACGCGTGGCGGGCACTGCCGGGCAGATCGGTCACCAGGGTGACCACGGGGATCCCGGCCCCGACCAGCCGGGCGACGGCGGCGGTGATCTCGGGCAGGTCCGGGGCCTTGAGGATCACCCCCTGGGAACCGCGCCGGGCGATGCGGTCCAGGATGCTGATCAGCTCCTCGGGCGGACAGGCCTCCCGGAAGTGGAAGCGGGAGCGGACGAGGGCGGGGTGCAGGGAGGGGAGTTCGGCCTCCAGGGCGTCACGGACCGCGGCGGAGAACCGGGCCGGTGTCTGCATCACGATGTCGATCATGAAGGCGCGTCCGCCGATCCGGACCTGGGTGCGCTGCCGGTCCAGGTCCTTGATCGCCTGGTGCACCTCACGCACCGTGCTCTCCCGGACCCCGCCGCGGTGGTTGAGGACGCGGTCGACGGTCGCCTGGCTCAGGCCGGCCTGACGGGCTATCTCGCGGATCGTGTACGGGTGTCCCATGACTCGTTCCCGGACGTCGGCGGCGCGGGGCCGCGACGGCTTGTCGATGATGGCTTTTTGATGGGCCTCTGATCATTGAATGAGTGACCCGGGTTCACAAGACTGGCGGAGGCGACAGCACTGCGAAAGGAGTATGCGATGGCTCTCACCGCCACCGGACCCGCGACCTGGCTGAGCGAGGAGGACTGCGACCTCGACGCCTTCCGCACCCTGGTCGAAGGGCGCACCGACCCGGCGGACTACCCGCACGCCGCGGACGTACGGCAGAACGTCCCGGTGTACGACTGCGACCGGCTGCGGGAGGCCGACCCGAGGCAGGTGCAGACGGAGTGGGTGCGTGCCCTGCTGGACGGGCCCGGCATCGTGGTGCTCGAGCGCGCCTTCCGCGACCTCGGCGCCGTGGACCGCGCGAGCGCCGCCTTCACCGCGCTGATCGAGCAGGAACGCGCGACGGGTGCCGCCCGCGGGGACCACTTCGCCAAGCCCGGCGCCAACGACCGGGTGTGGAACGCGCTCGACAAGCTGGCCGCACACGACCCGGAGACGTTCGCCGACTACTACGCCAACGACATGCTGGCGCTGGTCGCCGAGGCCTGGCTGGGCCCGGGCTACCAGATCACCTCACAGGTGAACCAGGTCAACCCGGGCGGCGCGGCGCAGAGCGTGCACCGCGACTACCACCTCGGATTCCTCGGCCAGGAACAGGCGGCCCGCTACCCGGCGCACGTGCACCGGCTCTCCCCCGTACTGACGCTGCAGGGCGCGGTGGCGCACTGCGACATGCCGGTGGAGTCCGGCCCGACGCTGTACCTGCCGCACTCGCAGAAGTACGAACCGGGCTATCTGGCCTGGCGGCTCCCGGAGTTCATCGCCTACTTCGACGCGCACCACGTCCAGCTGCCCCTGGCCAAGGGCGACGCGGTCTTCTTCAACCCGGCGCTCTTCCATGCCGCGGGGCACAACCGCTCCGCCGGCATCAGGCGCATGGCCAATCTGCTCCAGATCTCCTCCGCCTTCGGCCGCGCCATGGAGACGGTCGACCGCGAGGCGGTGTCGAACGCGCTCTATCCGGTCCTGCTGCGGCGCCGGGGCGAGGGCGCCGACCAGGACTGGCTGCGCCGGGTGGTCGCGGCCTGTGCCGAGGGCTACCCCTTCCCGACCAACCTGGATCTGGATCCGCCGGCCGACGGGCTGGCCCCGCCGTCCCAGGCGGACATTGTGTGGCAGGCCGTGTCCGAGGGCTGGAGCCCCGGCCGGCTGCGCCGGGAACTCCGGGCCGGCGCCGAGCGCCGCACGATCTGAAAGGACATCCGCACTCATGGGTCTTCTGACGGACAAGGTCGTCCTGGTCAACGGCGGAAGCCAGGGCGTGGGAGCCGGAATCGTCCGGGCCGCCGTACGCGAAGGCGGGCGGGTCGTCTTCACCGGTCGCCGGGCGGACGTGGGCGAGCGGTGCGCGGCCGAGACCGGGGCCGGCTTCCTGCGGGCGGACCTCGCCGACCCCGCGCAGGCGCGTCACAGCGTGGAGCAGGTCGTGGAGCGCCACGGCCGCATCGACTGCCTGGTGAACGCGGCGGGGCTGACCTCACGGGGAACGCTGCTGGACACCACGCCCGAGCTGTTCGACGCCCATGTCGCGATCAATCTGCGGGCGCCGTTCTTCGCGATGCAGGCGGCCGTGCAGAACATGGTGGACCGCGAGGCGGCCGGCACCATCGTCAACATCATCACGTCCTCGTCGCACGGCGGGCAGCCCTTCCTCGCCCCGTACGTCGCCGCCAAGGCCGGACTTTCGGGACTCACCCGCAACGCCGCCCACGCACACCGCTGGGACCGGATCCGGATCAACGGGCTGAACATCGGCTGGACGGACACCGAGGGTGAGGACGCCGTCCAGCGCGCCTTCCACGGCGCCGGGGACGACTGGCGCGTCGAGGCGGCGAAGGGGCAGCCGATGGGCAGGCTGGGCCAGGTCGACGAGATCGCCGACTTCGTCGCCTTCCTGCTGTCCGACCGCAGCGGTGTGGTGACCGGTTCGGTGATCGACTGGGACCAGATCGTCCTCGGCGGCCTGGACTGACGTCCCTCTCCTCGGCGCCCCCGCACGCCTTCCACGAAAGATCGGAGCGACTCTTCATGCGTATCGGCATTCTTGGCCTCGGCCGGATCGGCGCCTTCCACGCCGCCACACTCGCCGGACTGGACGCGGTGGACTCCCTGGTGGTCACCGACCCCGTGAAGGCGGCGACCGCCTCGGCGGCGGAACGCCACGGGGCCACGGCGGTCGACTCCCCCGAGGAGCTGCTGGCCGCCGGTGTCGACGGCGTCGTGATCGCCGCGGCCACGGACGCGCATCCGGCACTGATTCTCGCCGCCGTCGAGGCGGGCGTCCCCGTCTTCTGCGAGAAGCCGGTGGCGAAGGCCGTCGAGGAGAGCCTGACCGTGCTGCGCGCGGTGCGGGACAGCGGTGTCGAGGTGCACATCGGGTACAACCGGCGCTTCGACGCGGGCTGTGTGGCTGCACGCAAGGCGGTCCTCGCCGACGAACTCGGCAAGCTGCACACCGTGCGCTCCACCACCCTGGACCCGGCGCCGCCGCCGGAGGCGTACATCGCCGTGTCGGGCGGCATCTTCCGCGACTGCTCCGTGCACGACTTCGACATCGTGCGCTGGGTGACCGGCCGGGAGGTCGCCGAGGTGTACGCGGCGGGCGGCAACCGCGGTGCCGAGTACATCGCGGCGGCGGGCGACGTCGACACGGCCTCGGCGATCCTCACCCTGGACGACGGGACGCTGGCCGTGGTGTCCAACTCACGGCACAACGCGCGCGGTTACGATGTGCGCCTCGAGCTGCACGGCATGAAGGACAGCATCGCCGTGGGACTGGAGGACAAACTGCCGCTGCGGTCCGTCGAGCCGGGCGCCACGTTCCCGGCAGGCACCCCGCACCACTTCTTCATGGACCGCTTCGCCGACGCCTACCGGGCCGAACTCACCGCGTTCACCGAGGTCGTGGCGGGCCGTACCCCCTCGCCCTGTACGGTTGCGGACGCCATCGAGGCGAGCTGGATCGCCGAGGCCTGCACGCTGTCGCTGGCGGAGCACCGACCGGTGCGGATGGAAGAGGTACGGCACGGAATGGACGAGGTGAGCGCGCGGTGAGCGCACCCCTGCGGATCGGGATCCTGGGCGCGGCCCGGATCAGTGAACGGGCACTCCTCACCCCGGCCCGCGAGGGCGGCCACCGGCTGGTGGCGGTCGCCGCCCGCGACCGGGACCGGGCGCAGGCCTTCGCCGACGCCCACGGCGTGGAGCGGGTCGCGGGCTCCTACGCCGAGCTGATCGCCGACCCCGAGGTCGAGGTCGTCTACAACCCGCTGGCCAACGGCCTGCACGGCCCGTGGAACCTGGCGGCCCTGCGCGCGGGCAAGCATGTGCTGAGCGAGAAGCCGTCGGCGAGCAACGCGCAGGAGGCGGCCGAGGTGCGCGACGCGGCCGCCAAGTCGGGCACCGTCTTCATGGAGGGCTTCCACTACCTCTTCCATCCGGTCACCCGGCGGCTGCACGAACTGCTCGCCTCGGGTGAACTGGGCGAGCTGCGGCACGTGGAGACCGTGGTGGCCATGCCAGCCCCGCCCGAGGACGATGTGCGCTGGTCGCTCCCGCTGGCGGGCGGCGCCGTGATGGACCTGGGCTGCTACGGCCTGCATGCCCAGCGGGCGCTGGCCCCCTGGGCGGGTGGTGCTCCCGTGGTCGTCTCGGCCCGGGGCGGGGAGCGGGCGCAGGCACCGGGCGTCGACGAATGGCTGGACGCGGAGCTCGCCTTCCCAGGCGGCGCCACCGGCGTCGCGCGCTGTTCCATAGCACACGACACCTGGCAGGCCACCTGCCGGGTGATCGGCACCCGGGGCGAGGCCACGGCGGTCGACTTCATCCTGCCGCACCAGGACGACCGGGTCGTGGTCCGCACCGGGGCGGGTGAGCGGACGGAGGAACTGGGCCGCAGGTCCTCGTACGCCTACCAGCTCGACGCGTTCACGGCCCATGTGCGCGAGGGCCGGCCGCAACCCGTCGACGCGGAGGACGCGCTCGCGACCATGCGGCTCATCGACGAGTGCTACGAGAAGGCCGGTTTCACGCCGCGGCCGCGCAGTCGAGCCGTCTGAGCCGTCACCACAGCCACGGGTCGTCACCAGAGGCCGGGCTTCTTCCGGACACCGGAAAAGGGCGCCTGACACGGCACACGCCGGACAGGCGCCCTTCCCGGCTTCGGGTCCTGCCTCCGCCGGCGGACGCGGTACGACCATGTCGTTCGAACTGCCAGTCTCCAAAGCCACGATCTGGCGTGGCCGCCTGCTGACGATGCCCTCGGCGCAGGTGGCCCGGCGGCACGCCCGGCAGGCGTAGCGGTCCGCCCCTCCGGGACGCCTACTGGAACCCTGCGCCCGCGTCGGTCACCCGCCCAACTGCGCAAGGATGCCGGTGAGTTCGCGGACGCGTGGGTGGTTGGGGCCGTGCGTGCCGCGGTAGCCCTCGATCGCGTCGCGCAGCAGTGGAACCGCCTCGGCGTTGCGACCCTGGTTGGCCTTCATCGCCGCCAGGTCGACCTGGACCCCGAGGGTCGTCGCGTGCCGAGGGCCGTGTGCCCGCCGGTAGTCCTTGAGCAGCTCGGCGATCAGCGTCTCGGCCTCGGTGACGCGGCCGAGCCTGTTCAGGACGACGGCGTGGTTGTGCCGGGCGGTCAAGGTGTCCGGATGCCGGTCGCCCTTCAGCCGTGACCGGGCGTCGATCAGCTCCCGGTACATCGTCAGGGCCTCGGCGTGCCTGCCCTGGTGGATGAGCACGGCGGCGAGGTTGTGCCGTACGGTCAGGGCCACGTCGCTGCCCGCGTCGGCGTCGGCCAGCATCGCGCGGTACATCGCCTCGGCCTCGGCGAGCCGTTCGGGCGAGCCGCGCAACGTTCCCGCCAGGGTGTTCCTGCAGCTCAGCGTTTCCGGATGGGCGGCGCCGAGGGTGCGGACACGGCGGGCCACGGTGTCCCGCATCAGCCCTTCCGCCTCCTCCCGGCGCCCAAGGTCGATCAGGACCTTCCCCAGATTCGACGCGATCGACAGGGTCTGGTCGTCGTCCTGGCCACGCAGCCGCTCCCACCCGGACAACGCCTCCCGCAACCGCTGCTCGGCGAGCGCGAGATGGCCGCCCTCCTGCAGCAGCCGGGTGAGGTCGTTCAACGCCAGGAGCTTGTTCTCCTCGTCGTCCGCGCGGGCGGTGACCAGCCAGTCGAGGAGTTCGATGGCGTCGTTCCGCCGGTCGGGCAGTCCGCCGAGGGCCGCCGCGTACAGGTGCAGAGCGTGCAGTGTCTCCGGGTGCTGCAGGCCCAGTTCCTCGCGTTTGCGCTCGAACTCCGCTCCACGAGCGAACTCCTGAGTCACCTTCAGCTTGACGTCGATCAGTGGCACGTCACCGGGCCGCTCGGTCACCTTGATCTCGGCACTGCCGAAGTCTCCGACGAAGTGGTCGGTGACCTCCGGCTGCTTCCTCGTCTTCTTCTTGCTCCAGAACGCCACACCACCAGCTTGGTCACAGTATCGCGCCCGTGCCCATACCTTTGACGGCCGCGTGACCGTCATTGGCCGGAATACAAGTGCGCCGCCCACAGCGTCGGGGTTCTCGGGAAACGCTCCCTGCAGCGGCGCACTGCATGGTGCAACGCCGTCGCGACGTCCTCACCCCCGGCGATCCCCTGGTGCAGGTCCACGGCGACCAGCCGGGCCACGTGGTCGTTGACCTGCCACAGCGTGCCGACCACCTGCGGATAGCCGGCGAGCTGGAAGGCCGACATCAGATGCAGGCTCTCATCCGGGATCCGGTGCGTGCCGAGCGACGTCTCGCACGCCGACAGCACGGCGAGCCGGACCCCGGAGAGATCCAGCGCGGAGACGTCGAGCACCGACAGCGGACCGTCGTGCAGCAGGAGATGCCCTGCTGAGGGGTCGTCGGGGTCGCTCGCCGCGTGGCACGCGAAGTGCGCCGACGCGTGGGACGCGAGCGCGGCACGGACCGCGTCGACCGTCGCCTGCGAGCCGGCGAGCCGGGTGGCCGGCGTGAGGGCGGCGATCCTGCTCGCCTCCCGTTCCGTGCCGCGCAGTGTCGTCGCGCCGGGCGCGTCCCCGATCGCCACGATCACCAGATCCTCGCCCGCCCGGACGTATCGGTCCCGGGCACGCCGCAACGCCCGCAGGGTCGGCGTGTAGGCGGACACTGCCCGATCGAGGACCGTCGGACCGTCCGGGAAGCGTCCGGCCGCGTGGAGGGGGAGCAACGCGAGCTGTCCCACCGGCGACCACCAGACCCGTGGCCAGGCGCCGGACGGCTCGATGGTGTACCCGAGTCGTTTCAGCACCGGTTCGGCGACGAAGTCCCACAGCCAGCCCAGTACCTCCGTGACGGTGGTCTGGGCCTCGGTCTCACCCGCTCCCGGGCGGGTCGCCGCGTGCAGCGCGGCCCTGAACGCGGCGGCCTGCTCCGCCACCGAGTCCGGTGTCACGCCCGGCAGTTCTACCACCGTGACGCCCGACGGCTCCACGATCAGCGCGTCACTGCGGAACCCGCTCACGTTGATGAGCACAACCGGCCCGCCCACCGTGGACGCCAGCAGGTCGGCCAGCGCCGGCGGGGCGAATAGGTCCTCGAACCCGGGCAGCCCGCGGGCCTCGTCGAGCAGACGACCCAGCCGGATGTCCAGGTCGTGCCGATCGTCCGCCGCCGTGCCCAGGAGGTGCCCCGACGGGGTCAGCCGTTCGACCGTGTACGCCAGTTGTTCAGCGAGTTCCGGTGCGACGGCGGACAGCCGGGACAGGTCGCTACGGCTCTCCAGCACCTGCCCGCCGAGCACGCCTCGGCCGAGTTCCAGCAGCCGTACGGCCGTCTCCGGGTCGTTCGCCATGACGGCACTGGCGGCCGCGTCGGCGGCTAGACCGTCGAGCTCTTCCAGCGCCCTCTGCTGGTCGAGGCGGGCAAGACGTCGCGGCGCCACACGGGGCAGCAGGCCGACCGCGTAGGCGTAGGCGTCCCGCGCCCGTCGCCAGTGTCCCGCCTCCGCTTCCGTGCCCGCCCATGCGCGTGCGGCCTTGATCCGCACCATCGGCTGCAGTCCCCCGTGTCGGGCCGCTGCCCGGAAGGCGTGCCCCGCCGCGGCGAGGACGCCGGGGTCCTGGCTCACCTCGTACTGGGCGTACAAGGCGTCACCGTAGTTGATCTCGGCCGCGCCGCGCTTCGGACTGTCGGGAGCACTCGCCCGGACGGCGCTGCCCAGTGCCGTCACGGACCGGCGCAACGCCTCCGGATCCCCGGTGAACCGGTACTCGGAGAACCAGACCCGGCCGAGGTTGCCCAGCGCCGACACATGGTCGTCCTCGCCGTACGGCACCGCCTCGACCACCTCGCTGAACGCGGTGACCGCCTGCGCCAGGTCGGACTGCAGCCGGGTGTGCAGGAACCGGTCGTGGTGCAGCAGCCCCAGCAGCAGCGGGATCGTGGCGTCGTTGCTGCCCCGGCCGTGGGCGGCCCGACCCATCTCCACAGCCTGGTCCAGCAGTTCGATGTCGCCGGTCTGTTCTATGAGCCCGTGCACGGCGATCAGGTAGTTCTCGCATCGGTTGCCCCACGAGCGGGTGTCGGCCGGGGTGGCCGCGAGCACCTCACGCAGAAGGCCCACACCTTCCCGCGCCGCTCCCAGGTCACCGGTGTGCCGGCCGCGGTCCCGCAGCGCCGCCGCGAGGTCGACCTTGAAGTCCAGCAGCGAACCCGACGTGCTCGGGGCGCCTTCCACCGCGGCCCGCAGATACCGGATGGCCGTCTGCCGCACCGACTCGTCACCCGTGTGTTCGGCGGAGCGCTGCAACACATCGCCCAACTGGTTGAGCCGCAGCAGGTAGCCCGGATCGTCGGCGGACGACTCCCGAACGCTGTCCTCGAGGACGCGGGCCGCCTCGGCGAGCGCGGTGTGATCGCCGGTCAGCCCGTACCGCAGGTACTGGGCCCTGCCCAGCACGAACAGCACGGCCGGTAGGCGCGGCAGTCGTGACGCCGACTCGACGGCCTCGGCGGCGTACACCGGGTCGCGGGTGTGCTCGGCCAGCAGGATCAGCGCCTCGGCCCGCATCGTGGCGGCCACACGCCTGCTCTCCTCGTCCAGCAGCGGAATCGCCTCGTCGCATCCGGCAATCGCCTCATGGATCGCCGACACGTCACCGGCGTACTGGAAGTGGTCCAGCAGCACGGCACTGAGGTTGACCCGCAGCGCGTGTCGGATCGGGTGGTCCGGCACATAGTCGAGGGCGGCGCGCAGTTGGCCGATCGCCTCCGACAGGTCCGCCGGATCATTGGTGTACCGGTGGCGGTCACGCAAGCTCATCGCCAGGTCGCTCATGGCGTTGACCGAGCCCTCCGCCGCCAGGCGCCGGTTCCGTTCGATCTCGCTGTCGAAGGGTGTCGGGGTCACTGAGCGAGGTTATCCTCACTGGGATGACCGCTGACCAACTCGCCGTCCTGTGCGGGCGCTTGGCCGACGCCGCCGACGCGGTGCGGACCTCGCCGGAGATCCGGGCCCACGCGGAGTCGATCGCCGACCGGGTCCGCGGTGGCGCGTCGCCCGGCGAACTCGCGGACGATTTGGACGAGTTGGAGGAGTTACTGCTGCGAGCGGGGCACGCCGCGGGGCTGAGCCCGGTCCGTTCCTACGAGCGGCTGCCCGGCGCCGGCGACGGTCACCGTATCCTGGAGCTTCTCGTCTGCCCCGGCGGTACCTGCTCCCGGCTCGAGGCGCCGGGCGCGGTGCCGGTGGACTGCCTGGTCCACCGGCGGCCGATGGCCGTGACAAGGCTCAGGTCGTGACCAAGTTCCTCGAGGCCCTGGGCGGCAAGCTGGCCGAACGCTGGCTCACCCTGTTGCTCGGCCCCAGCGTGCTGCTGCTGAGCGTGGCCGTGGCCGGGGTGACGCTGGGGCACCGGCACTGGCACGACACCGCCCTGCTGCTGACCCGGCTCGATCACCTGTCGGCGCAGCCCGCGCTGCGGAGCACCGGCACGCTGGCCCTCGTCCTGGTGGGAGTCCTGGCCGCCTCGACTGGCCTCGGGCTGGCTGTCACCGCGCTGGGCGCCGCGGTGGAACGGCTGTGGCTCGCCACCCGGCCGCGACGGCTCACCGCCCGGCGCCGCCGACGTTGGGACGCCGCGCAGGAGCGGTTCGACCAGGCTCTGTTGGAGGCGGCCAGGGCCGAGGGCACTCCCGAGGCGCCGGCGTCCGCGGCGCTGGCCCGTGAGTTCAACGCCCGGCGCAACCGGATCGGCCTGGCACCGCCGACTCACCCGTTCTGGCTGGGCGACCGGATCGCCGCGGTGGACACCCGGGTCTGGGAGACCTACCGGCTCGATCTCACCTCGGCCTGGCCACGGTTGTGGTTGACGCTGCCCGAGGATGTGCGCGCCGAGATCGGCACGGCCCGCGGCCGGCTCGCCGCCGCGACCCGGCTGGTGGCGTGGGCCCTCGCCTATCTCGCCGTGGGCGCCCTCTGGTGGCCGTCGGCAGTGGTCGGCGTCGTCACCACCGTGACGGCCTGGTGGCGGGCGCGGGCCGCGGGCGTGGCGTTCGCGGAACTCGCCGAGGCGGCTGTCGACCTGCACGGCCGAGGGCTGGCGGAGAGTCTCGGCATCCCTTGCACGGGCACGCTCACCGCGGACGTCGGCGCGGAGATCACCACGTTGCTGAGGAAACGGACATGAGCTTCTTCTCCCGCCGCCGCAGGTCCGCCGACGCGCCGACCCTGGACGACGAGGCCGTCCTGGTGATCGACCAGTACGCGCTGCCCTTCCGGTCGCCGCACTGGTACGGCCACGCCGACTATCACGCGCGGGTCTTCCGGCCCGGGAACACATCGAAGCCGGTCGTCGTCATGGGCGACCTCGACAACGACCCCGTCGCCTCGATCACCAACAAGTGCCCCGAGGTCACGGCTGTCGTCGCCCACCTGGTGCTGGGCCGCCCCGGCGTGCACCCCACCCGGCTGGAGGACCACGCCCGGTGGCTCACCTACTACGCCGCCCATGGCTCCATCGGCGAGAGGTTCTGCGAGGTGTACGACTTCGACGTGGTGCCCGGTTACCAGCCGCCGCTGGTCAACCTCAGGTACCGGGACCTGCGGCGCGAGGAGGCCGAGGACCTCGTGGGCGGGGCCCTCGGCAGGTGGCGGCGGCAGGACTACACCGTCGCGGGGCTCCAGCGGCGCGGAGTCCGGGTGATGCGGGTGCACCCGGCGAGTTCGTGAACGGGGAGGCGCGGCGGAGCGCCTCGCCGCCCACCGGGCTCGCGTCGCGGTACCTGTAGCGCACAACAGGGGACCATCTACCTTGGTGCCGACTGGCCTGCCTGAGTGCCAACCAAAGAGCGGAGTCGCAAGAGCGTCACCTGCGGACGCGGGGCATCCCGAGGCCGATCCAGGAGATGATCTCGCGCTGGATCTCGTTGTTGCCACCGCCGAAGGTGAAGATGACGGCCGAGCGGTAGCCCCGCTCCAGTTCGCCGTGGAGCACGGCGCCCGCCGAGCCCTCCTTCAGCGGGCCCGCGGCGGCGACGATCTCCATGAGCCAGGCGTACGCGTCCCGGCGGGCCTCGGAGCCGTAGACCTTCACGGCGGAGGCGTCCTGCGGGGTGAGCGTGCCGTCCTGGACGGCGTTCACCATCCGCCAGTTGAGCAGCTTCAGCGCGTCCAGCTTCGTGTGCGTCCTGGCCAGGCGCTGCCGCACCCAGGGCAGGTCGATCACCCGGCGGCCGTCGGCGAGCTTGGTCCCCATGGCCCAGCGCTGCACGTCGTGCAGGGCGCGGATCGCCATGGTGCCGTGCGCCGCGAGGGTGACGCGCTCGTGGTTGAGCTGGTTGGTGATCAGTCGCCAGCCCTTGTTCTCCTCACCGACGCGGCGGGAGACGGGGACGCGGACGTTCTCGTAGTAGCCGGCCGTGGTGTCGTGCGAGGCGAGCGTACGGATGAGCGTGCAGGAGTAGCCGGGGTCGCAGGTCGGCACGAGGAGCATGGTGATGCCCTTGTGCGGCGGGGCGTCCGGGTCGGTGCGCACGGCGAGCCACACCCAGTCGGCGGTGTCACCGTTGGTGGTCCAGATCTTCTGCCCGTTGACGACGTATGTGTCGCCGTCCCGCGCCGCGCGTGTCTTCAGGGACGCAAGGTCCGTGCCCGCGTCCGGCTCGCTGTAGCCGATCGCGAAGTCGATCTCGCCGGCGAGGATCTTCGGCAGGAAGTACGCCTTCTGCTCGTCCGAGCCGAACCGCATGAGCGTCGGACCGACCGTGTTGAGCGCCATCAGCGGAAGGGGCACGCCCGCCTGCGCGGCCTCGTCGAAGAAGATGAACTGCTCCATGGCGGTCAGCCCCCGCCCGCCGTACTCCTTCGGCCAGCCGACGCCGAGCCAGCCGTCGCGGCCGAGACGGCGGATGGTGTCGCGGTAGAAGCGCTTCTGCGCCGCCGGTTGGGCGTGGCGGGCATAGGCGTTGTCCGGCACGAGCCGGGCGAAGTAGCCACGCAGTTCGGTGCGCAACCGCTGCTGCTCGGGCGTGTGGTCGAGATGCACGGCGCCTCCAGGCTCCAAGGCCGGTCCTGACGGCGCACACCGTAGAACGTGTTTCAGAAATTGGGAATGGCGATGCGGGCCGAGCCGGTGTCAGGTCGGCCGGCCGAGGCCGTCAGCCCAGCGTCGCGAGGAAGTCGGTGCAGGCCCGACCGCAGGCGCGGCAGGCCCGCGCGGCCGCCTCACCGCCGGGATCCGCGTCGAAGACGTGCGCGCAGTCCAGGCAGACGGACCGGCACCACTCCACCTGGCTCCGGATGCCGTCCTCCTCCTCATGGCCGCCGTGCTGGGACAGCACACGACAGGTCGCGTCGCACACCTCCGCGCACATGACGCCCTTGCGCCGCAGAAGTTCCTGGTCGTGGGTCCCGTCCGGTTCCGCAAGGCTCGCACGCAGGGCGCTCGCCCGCGCACATTCGGTGCAGGTCTGCGCGCAGGCGAAGCGGTCCTCGAGGAAGCGGTAGACCTCCTGCTGGGATGTCGTGGTCACTCGGTGCGGGTAGCCGGTGCCGACCGCGTCAAACCCGCCGCTCCGCCTGGGCGCGCCGGCGCAGCGCCTCCTCAGGACGTCTGCCGCCCTGTACCGCCGGCGCCCCTCACCGCGTCGTGCTCTTCGATGTGTGCGAGGCGATCAGGTCGGGCGTCAGATAGACGTCGGACCGTTCGAAGTCCTTGAGGGTGGTCGGGCGGCCGGTCAGGAAACCGGTGCGTACGAAGTCGTAGCCCGCCAGCGCGTTGAGCGTCCAGTTCGTCATGGTGCGCAGCCGGGCCGGAAACGTGCGCTGCGCCGCGAGGTGGTATCCGCGGGCGACGACCTGCGCGGGGAGGCCCGTGAGTTCCACGCCGACCGGCTTGGACACTGCGTCGACGCCGCCGAGGTCCACGACCAGCCCCAGGTCACGGTGCCGGTACTGCCCGAGCGGCATGCCGTGCAACGCGGCCGCGACGTTCTTCGCGGCGGTCCAGCCCTGGCGCATGGCGTGCTGGGCGGTCGGCGGGCAGATCGCGTGGTCGCTCTTGGCGAGGTCGGGAACCGCGGCGGCGTCCCCGAGGGCGAAGACTCCGTCCAGGCCCGGCACGCTCAGATCCGGCCGGACCACGAGCCGCCCACGGTCGGTCTCCGCGTCGAGCGTGGCAATCAGCGGGCTCGGCGCCACCCCGGCGGTCCAGATCAGGGTGTGGCAGGGCAGCCGGCGGCCGTCCGTGAGCACGACGGTGTTGTGCGTGGCCTCGGCGACCGAGACACCGAGGGAGATGTCCAGTCCGCGCCGCCGGAGGATGGCGAGGGCCTTCGCGCCCAGCCGGTCGCCGAGCTCCGGCATCAGCCTGGGGGCGATGTCCACAAGATGCCATTTGATGAGGGTGGGGTCCAGGCCCGGGTAACGCCGGACGGCGGCGGCGGTGAGGTGGTGCAGACCGGCGGCGGTCTCGGTGCCGGCGTAGCCGCCGCCGACCACCACGAACTGCAGCCGGGTCTCACGCTCCACCGGGTCGGAACTCGCCGCCGCCAGGTCGAGCTGGGCGATCACGTGATCGCGGACCCAGGCGGCCTCGGCCAGCGTCTTCATGCCCACTGCGTGCTCGTTCACCCCGGGGATGTCGAACTGCCGCGTCACACTGCCCGGTGTCAGCACGAGGTAGTCGTAGCGCTCGACGGTCGTCTCGCCGTTGATCTTCCGTACCACCACGGCCTTGGCACCGGGATCGACCCCCACCGCTCCACCGGGCACGATGACGGTGCGCCGCAGCAGACGGCGCAGCGACACGGCGACGGACTGCGGGGTGAGGATCCCGGCGGCGACGTGCGGAAGCAGGGGCAGGTACAGCTGGTGGTCGAAGGGGGTGACGAGCCTGAGCGAAGCCTCGGCGGGCCGGAGGATCCGTTCCAGCTTGCGTGCGGTCTCCAATCCGGCGAATCCACCACCGACGATCAGGATCCGGGGCACGGCCATGGCAGGTCCCTCCAGAGGGAGACGTCGACGCCTGCCACGCTAGGGAACGCGGCCCGGGCCCGCATCCGCAACGGTGGGCACCGGCGCGGCCTCGCGCAGCGCCCGCCATGTGCGGCCTCCCCGAATCATCGGTCAACGCCCCCGCTGGGTCGGCCGTGACTCCTCCCCGGTGAACACCTCCGTCCGCGGACGTCGTCGGTATCGCAGCCGGCTGTCCCGCGCCTGGGACCGCAGCGATCGGGGATACTCCCGAACACCTGGCACAGCGGCCCGAGTTGGATCGGCGCGAAACCGAGGACCCGCTCGATCGCCGCGGAAACCGGCGCCCTGCCAGAGCGGTGCCGGATCATGCGCCGGCGGGCGACCGGACCATCTCGGCGCCTTCCATGGCAGGAGAGCCTCCCCACAGTGCGGCGGACGCCGCTGACGGCCATGGGTTTGCCTGTCGGCGCACACGAACAGTGCTTCCCGCCAGGTGCGATCGGCCGTGCAGCTCCTCTCCGCCCCCACACGCCCGGGAACGTCCGCGCACGTGACCATCGCCCCGTGAGCACGGATACTGCCGGGAGTGGGTCACCGCAAACGGACCAGTGAGACCGAAGACCGCCAGGCTCGTCAGGAGGCTCTTGTGAAGATGCTGATCAATGTCCCGGAATCGGTGGTCGCGGACGCGCTGCGGGGCATGGCGGCCGCCTACCCGCAGCTGACCGTCGACGTGGAGAACCGGGTGATCGTACGGCGTGACGCCCCGGTCGCCGGTCAGGTGGGCCTCGTGTCCGGCGGTGGCTCCGGGCACGAGCCGCTGCACGGCGGGTTCGTCGGCCCGGGCATGCTGTCGGCGGCCTGTCCCGGCGAGGTGTTCACCTCCCCGGTGCCCGACCAGATGGTGCGCGCGGCGGCGGCCGTGGACAGCGGCGCGGGCGTGATGTTCATCGTGAAGAACTACACCGGTGACGTGCTGAACTTCGACATGGCGGCCGAACTCGCCGAGGACGAGGGCATCCAGGTCGCGAAGGTCCTGGTCAACGACGACGTGGCCGTCACCGACAGCCTGTACACGGCGGGGCGGCGCGGCACCGGCGCCACCCTGTTCGTGGAGAAGATCGCGGGAGCGGCCGCGGAGGAGGGGCAGCCGCTGGAGCGAGTGGAGTCCGTCGCGCGGCAGGTCAACGAGAACTCCCGCAGCTTCGGTGTGGCCCTCAGCGCCTGCACCACGCCGGCCAAGGGCTCACCCACCTTCGATCTGCCGCCGGGCGAGCTGGAGTTGGGCGTCGGCATCCATGGCGAGCCGGGGCGCGAACGGCGCCGGATGATGACCGCGCGCGAGATCGCCGACTTCTCGGTGAACGCCATCCTTGACGACTTCGAGCCGCGCAGTCCGGTACTGGTACTGGTCAACGGGATGGGCGCCACCCCGCTCCTCGAGCTGTACGGCTACAACGCCGAGGTGCAGCGGGTGCTGACCGAGCGGGGCGTCCCCGTCGCCCGCACCCTGGTCGGCAACTACGTCACCTCCCTCGACATGGCCGGGGCCTCCGTCACCCTGTGCCAGGTCGACGAGGAACTGCTGCGGCTGTGGGACGCGCCGGTCAGTACGCCGGCGCTGCGCTGGGGCAGGTGAGTGAGGTCAACATCCGTACCAGGCAAGGAGATCCAGTGCTCGACGCCGACTTCTTCCGCCGCTGGATGACGGCGGTGGCCGCGTCCGTCGATCGCGAGGCGGAGCGGCTCACCGCGCTCGACTCGCCCATCGGCGATGCCGACCACGGCAGCAATCTGCAACGCGGGTTCCGCGCGGTGGCCGCCACCTTGGAGAAGGAGGCGCCGGACACGCCCGGCGCGATCCTCCAGCTCGCGGGCCGGCAGCTGATCTCGACCGTCGGCGGAGCGTCGGGACCGCTGTACGGCACCCTGCTGCGCCGTACCGGCAAGGCCCTCGGGGACGCCGCCGAGGTCAGCCGGGAGCAGTTGGCGGAGGCGCTGCGCGCGGGCGTCGACGCCGTCATGACGCTGGGCGGAGCCGCGCCCGGCGACAAGACCATGGTCGACGCCCTGGTACCCGCGGTGGACGCACTCGGCACCTCCTTCGAGGCGGCGAGCACCGCCGCCGAGGAGGGCGCCGTCGCGACGACTCCGTTGCAGGCCCGCAAGGGACGGGCGAGCTATCTGGGCGAGCGCAGCATCGGGCACCAGGATCCCGGTGCCACCTCGTCGGCCCTGCTGATCGCCGCACTCGTGGAGGCCGCCGGTGAGTGAGACCCCGGACAAGCTGGTCGGCATCGTGCTCGTCTCGCACAGTGCGGCCGTGGCCGAGTCGGTCGCCGAACTGGCCAAGGGGCTGGCGGGCGGCGGCACCACGGCACCCGTCGCCCCGGCGGGCGGCACGCCCGACGGCGGGCTCGGCACCAGTCCCGAGCTGGTCGCCTCCGCGGCCGCCGCGGTGGACCGCGGCGCGGGGGTCGCCGTGCTCATGGACCTGGGCAGTGCCGTGCTCACCGTGAAGGCGCTGCTCTTGGAGGGCGACGAACTCCCCGAGAACACCCGGCTGGTCGACGCCCCCTTCGTCGAGGGCGCGGTCGCCGCGGTGGTGACGGCCTCGGCGGGGGCCGACCTGGCGGCGGTGGAGACGGCGGCCACGGAGGCGTACTCGTACCGGAAGCAGTAGGGCAACCTCACGGCGAAGCCGCTGCCGTCCTCGACGCAGGAGGGACGGGTCTCGCGGGCAAGTCCCTGCCCTTCGCGGGGGATGACGGAGCGTCAGTGGACGGAACGCCGGCGCCGCCCGTCCTGCGGCCGGGGGTGGTGGGTGGGGGGGGGGGTCGACGCAGGCACCCGAGGCCGGCGGGGGGGC